>CAMJGU010000028.1 GCA_946405325.1 uncultured Clostridia bacterium
GTGAGGCTGCCGCCCCCGCTTATGAGCTGATCCGCAACGACGTCGGCGACGAGGCCATGAACATCCTCGAAGCTGCCATCGAGGCCGCCAACGGCTGATTATCGCACAACTGAAAAATGCCGCCCAAACGGGCGGCATTTTTTGCGCATTACAGGTCGACGCCCTGCCGCTCCGGCGGACAGGGAAGCTGACCGAGACGCACGCGGTCGAGAAAGTCCAGCACCTCGGCGCACATCGCGTCGGACTTGAACACGGGGTCGCTGTGTCCCGCGCCAGGGAGAAAGCGGGTCAGCAGCGTTTCGCTGCCCACGACCTCGCGGTAGCGCCGCGCGAATTCGAGACTGGTGGTGTAGGGCACCACACGATCCCCGGTGCCGTGGAGCAGCATCATCGGCGGCGCGTCGGGGCGCAGGTGGGTGATCGGGTCGGCGCGCCGGCACAGCTCCGGCGCATCCTCCGTCGCCACGCCGAGGAAGTACGCCTCCGCGCTGCGCAGACCGGAATGGTAGTTCTCCGGCTCGAGGCCGATCGCGCGGAAGTCGTCCTCTGTCGCCTCAAGGCGGCAGCAGGGATACATCACGGCGATGGCGTTGACGGCGCAGGACGGGTCGGCGTCCGATGGATCGTCAAAATAATCGTCGTCGGGGGCCAGCGCCGCCATGAGGGACAGATGCCCGCCGGAGGAGAAGCTCCAGTAGGCGATGAAACTTGCGTCGAGCTCCAGCTCCGCCGCGTGACGGCGAAGATGGCGCAGCGCGCGCTTCGCCTCGCGGATCTGATGGGGAAATTTCTGGTATTTGCTGCTGGTGCAGGCAAGACTGGCGAAGGCGTAGCCGCGATGGATGCTGCTGTGCAGCGCGCGGCCCAGATGGGGCGAGGTGGGATGCCCGTAAAACCAGCCGCCGCCGGAGATGTTGACGATCAGCGGAAACGGCCCGTCGCCCCGATCGGGATAGTAGAGGTCATAGGGGCGCGCGCTGCCGTCGGGCGCGGTGTAGGTCAGACCGCGGCGCTGCCGGGGAATGTCGCTGACGTCCAGATACTCCACCGGACGATCTAAAGACAGGTAGTCATTCATCGTAGAAGCCCTCGGACAGCTCCCGGGCGCTCTGCTCCTGAAACGCGGTGCGGAACATCTCCATGAAGTCCTTGGTGCAGGGCTGCAAGTATGCGCCCTTGCGGTAGGCGAGGCAGAACTGGTATGCCGTGCCCGGCGTGTCGATGGAGAGGTAGCGGATGTCCTTGGAGCCGCGGATGTAGGCGAGCTGGATCTCCGGCGTAAAGGCGCAGCCGAGATTGTTGGCAACCGCCTCCAGCGCGCTGTCCAGATTGCGGGAGGTCATGGAAACGTGGTAGGGCACCTTGTGGCCCTCCAGAATGCTGTCGGCAAACTGGCGGATGCGGTGGTGGCGGCTGAGCATGATGAACGAGCTGTTTGCCAACTGCTGCGGCTTGACGGCGGGGTACTTGCAGCGGTCGACCTTCTTCGCTTTTTTCAGCAGCGGATCGTCCTTGTGCACCGCCAGCACATATTCCTCCTGCGCGATGGGGATGTACTCAAACTCGTCCTTGCGCTTGGTGACGTTCACGGCGATGCAGTCCAGCGTCAGCTCCTCCAGCATGCGCTCGAGGTCGTCACTGGCGCATTCGCTCAGCGTCAGATCGACGTTGGGATATTTCTGCTTGAACTGCGGGATGACCGAGAAGATCGTGAACGGGCGGCGGATGCCGGTGATGCCGACGCGCAGACGGCCGAGGTCGGCCTTCGCGATGTCGCGCAGCGTCGCCATCATGCGCTTTTGCAGGGAGAAGATCTGCTCGATGTAATCGAGATAGCACTCTCCGGCATAGGTCAGTACCATGCGGCTGTTGATGCGCTGGAACAGCGCCGTCCCCAGCTCCGCCTCCTCCTTTTTGAGAAAGCGCGTCAGCGCCGGTTGGGATACGCCCAGCTGCATGGCGGCGCCGGAGAGCGTGCCCTCCTGCGCAATGGCGGCGACATATTCATATTCCCGGTTCAACATGGCAAGCCTCCGAAAAAAGGGATACGCAAGAACCTTGCGTATCCCCATTATAATGACGAATCGATTTGCTGTCAAAAGATTTCCGAAATCAGAACTCCACGATCTCCATGCCAAACTCGCGGCGCAGCGACGCGCAGCAGCCCTTGTGCACCCAATGGGTCAGCGGATGGTCCACGACGCAGAAGCCGTGGCCGACGCGGGGTGCGACCTGCAGCTCGCAGGGAACGCCGCTCTCCATCAGGCGCATGGCGTAGCGCAGACCGTCGTCGCGGAGCGTGTCGTACTCGCCGACGATGATATAGTGCGGCGGCAGCAGCTCCAGATCGGTGCAGTAGCTGGGGAACGCGTAATAGGACGGCACGGCGCCGTTCAAGTCGCCGAGATAGATCATCTCCGCCGAGTCGCGCTTGGCGTTGGTGTTGAGTGCGAACTGCGGGTACTGGCGCTTGGAGTAGGTATTCTCCAGCGACAGCGGCGGGCAGTTGAGAATGATCAGCGAGAGGTCGGGACCCTGATGGTCGCGGACGTAGAGCGCAAGACCCTCGCAGAGGTTCGCGCCGGCGCTGGTGCCGTGGAGCGCGATGCGCTTGGCGTCGCCGCCGAACTCGCCGGCGTGCTCCGCCACCCACATGAGCGCGGCGTAGCAGTCCATCAGCGGAGCGGGGAAGTGCACCTCGGCGTTGGACAGACGGTAGTCCACGCTGACGACGATCGCGGGGGTGCCGGTGGCAAGCGCGATGCAGCGGTAGTTGTCGATATCCAGGCTGCCGCCGACCCAGCCGCCGCCGTGAATGTCGATCACGATAGGCGCTTTCTCGGGCAGACCCGCGGGCGTGAAGATGCGCAGCTTCATATCCTGCCCGTCGCCGCCGGCGATGGTGATATCCTCCATGCGCAAGCCCTCAGGCTTGGTGTAGCCGCTGATGTACTTGCGCTGTGCCTCGCGCGCGGCGGCCTTTTCCTCTTCGGTGCCCTCCGCGATGATCTGGTAAAGGTTCAGATTGTACTCGTAGCCGGGATAAGCTTTCGGTGCCATGTCGTCGCCTCCTATGATAACGTAAGATTATAGAAATCATTCTAGAAAATGATTTTTGATTATAGCCAGTATAACAGAAAGATCGCGGTTTGAAAAGAGAAATTTCGAAATATTTTCACAAAAAGCGAAAAATATTTTTAGGCATATGGCGAGGACAATAGAAATTGACAAAGGCGCCGGGATACGGTACACTTATACATATATTTTATAATATTAATCAAAAAGTATTATTTTTGATTATAGGAAGTGAGCCAATGGACAAGAGCTACAAGATTGGCGTGCGGTTTCGCAAAATGAAGTATTTCTCCGTGGCGATCAACTGCGCCATCGTCTTTGTATTCTACTTCATCTACCGCTATGTCTTCAGCGGCATTTTCCCCGGTTTCGTCGGCGCGCCGCTGGCGCTGGTGTTCCTGCTGCTGGGTGCGCTGATCGCCCGCGCGACGATGATGTACGCGGACCGGTACGCCGCGGGCTTTGAGTACCGCGTGACGGAAAAAGGACTGTATGAGCGCCGCGGCAAGCGGGAGCAGACCTATGCCTGGGCGGATTTCTCCGGCGCGAAGCTGGAGGAATACCAGTTCCGCGGCGTGTTCCCCGTGGAGTTTCAGGTGAATGGGAGACCGATGATGCTCAATCAGTCCGTGGACGGCCTCTGTGAGCTGACCGCGGAGATCTTCCGGCGCATCGCGCCCTACGCGCAGCTCGATCCGGAGCTTATCAAGCGCGCGGAGGATATGCGCGGCGTGTATTGAGGAGGTGCGGCATGGAGATCACCTTGGGCGTGGACAATCACGCAACGGAGTGCGTTTCCTGGCAGGCGGGGGACGGCATTTACGCGATCCGGTGTCCCGGCTTTCTGCCGGGGCCGGGACGGCTGTCCGGCTGGGGCTATGTGCTGTCCTATCTGGTGCTGGGCGCGGACAGGGCGCTGCTCGTCGACACCGGCTTCGGACTCTCCGACCTCAAGGCATACGTCCGCACGCTGACCGACCTGCCGCTGATGGTGATGAACACCCACGTCCACCCAGATCACTCCGGCGGCAACGGACAGTTCGACGTGGTTTACGTGGGCGAACACGAGACACCGGAGACGGACGACGGCGTGCTGTTTTACAACATCCCGGGGCAGCGGGACGCCTGCGACGCGGTGAAGCGCGGCGGCAGCTACCGCTTTGTTCACCTGCGCGACGGCGAGGGCATCGACCTCGGCAATCGCACGCTGCGGGTGGTGGAGATCCCCGGACACACCAAGGGGAGCATCGCGCTCTTTGACGAGAATACGCATCTGCTGCTCTCCGGTGACGCGATCCTAAAGCGCGTTTTTTACGGCGCGGGCGTGCCGCTGAGCGTCTATCGCGCGGCGCTGAATAAGACGAAGCGGCTGCCCATCCGCGATATTCTGAGCGCGCATTGGCCGGAGCCGCTGGGCGCGGACTTCATCGACAAGATGCTGCGGCTGATCGACGCGTTCGACCCCGCAAAGGCGGAGCGCGCCGCGTGGGGCGAGCCGGGGATGGCGAGCCGTGATATGCGGATGTTCTGCTTTGGCCGGGACTTCGACGACCCGGACTTTGTCGCGCTGAGCTTTTTCATGGATCAAGTGGAACAAATCATGCAATAGGAGGGAAATCATATGCCAACCGGAATTTTGACGGACGTATCCTCCGTCGTTGCGGGCGGTATCCTCGGCTGTCTTTTGGGGAGCCGACTGTCCGACCGCTGGAAGTCGCTGCTGAACAACATGTTGGGCATGGCGGCGTTGGTGATGGGTATTGTGCTCATTCTGCGCGTGCATACCCTGTCCGCGGCGGTGCTGTCGATGATCGTCGGCGCGCTCGTCGGCGAGGCGCTGCAATTGGAGCAGAACGTCAACAAGCTCGTTACGAAGCTGACCGGCAAGCTCATGAGCGGCGTGAACGCGGACGAAACCTATCTCATGCAGGTCACGACCGTGGTGGTGCTGTTCTGCTTCAGCGGCACGGGCTGGTACGGCTCTCTGTACGAGGGCATGACCGGCGACGGCAGCATCCTCGTCACCAAGGCGATCCTCGACGGCATCACCGCCTGCATCTTCGGCGCGCTGCTGGGGAAGATCATCCCCGTCCTCGGCGTGACGCAATTCTGCGTGTTCCTGCTGCTGTTCTTTGCTTCGGGGCTGGTTTCGCCCTATATCACACCGGAGATGATCGCGGATTTCTCCGCCGTGGGCGGCATCGTGACGCTGACGGCGGGTCTGCGCCTCTCCCGCATCAAAACCGACATCAAGGTGCTGAACCTGCTGCCGAGTCTGCCGCTGGCATTCGTGATCTCGGCGCTGTGGACGGCGCTGGTGGGATAAAGGAGGGATCGTCATGGCGGACAAACTCATCATGGAAGTCTATGTGGAGCTGGAGCCGGGCAAGGTCGTGGAGCTGACCGGACCGAACTGCAAGGTCAAAATGCTGCCCTTTGTCGGCACGGTCAAGGGCGAGATCTTCAACGGCGTCGTCGCGCCGGGCGGCGTGGACACGCAGGTGACCAACGCGGTCGGCGTGCGCAACATGTCGGCGCGCTATATGCTCGTCGGCAAGGACAGCGCGGGCAAGGACTGCCACATCTATGTGGACAACGAGGGCTGGTTCACCAACGGCGAGCAGCCAAAGCCCTTTCCCGCAGTGCCGACGTTCCTGACGGACAGCGAGGTACTGGCGCCGTACCTGCATCAGCACAAATTCCGCGCCGAGGGGCATCCCGGCGAAAAAGGCCCAACCATTCAATTCTACGAAATTATGGATTAAGGAGAGACACCATGGAACAGAAGTATCCGCATCTCTGCTCGCCCATCACGCTGGGGCGCACCACCTTTCGCAACCGTATGTTCTCCTCGCCTATGGGCGGCACCGACATCACCGCGGACGGCTGCATCGGGCCGCGCTCCGTCAAGTTCTACGAGCTGCGCGCCTACGGCGGCGCGGCGGCGGTCACCGTGTCCGAGTGCATGGTGCATCCCTCGGACGGCAGCCACGCGTATCGTCTCGATCTGAGCATCCCCGAGAGCCTGCCCAGCTTTACCTACACCGCGGACGCCATCTCCCGCCATGGCGCGATTGCGTCGGTGGAGCTGTCCCACTCCGGCCAGTTCGCCGGTACATATCTCGCAGACAAGAACAAAAAAGCGTCCATGGCGCAGTGGGGCCCGTCCGCGAGCGTCCGCGCCGACGGCGTGGAGATCAAGGCGCTGGATAAGGCGATGATCGACGAGATCGTGGAGGCCTACGGCACCACGGCGGCGCTCGCCAAGCGCGCGGGCTTCGGCATGGTCATGGTGCACGGCGGCCACGGCTGGCTCATCAACCAGTTCCTCTCGCCGCTCTTCAACCACCGCACCGACGAGTACGGCGGCAGCTTTGAAAACCGCGTGCGATTCGCCCGTGAGGTGCTGACTTCCGTGCGGAACGCCGTCGGCCCCGGCTTCCCCATCGAGTTCCGCTTGAGCGGCGACGAGTTCGTGGACGGCGGCTACCATCTGGACGAGGGCATCCGCATCGCACAGGCGATCGAGGACTACGTCGACCTTATCCACGTCACCGCGGGAACGTATCAAAAGACCTTCGGCATCACGCATCCGTCGTGGTTCGAGGAACACGGGCGCAACGTCTACCTCGCGGCGGAGATCAAGAAGCACGTCAGCAAGCCCGTCGCCACCATCGGCGGCCTGAGCGATCCCGCCATGATGGAGGAGATCATCGCCTCCGGCAAGGCGGACGTGGTGGAGATGGCGCGCCAGCTCCTCGCGGACAATCAGCTCCCGAACAAGGTCATGGAAAACCGCGACGACGAGATCGTGCGCTGTCTGCGCTGCTTCACCTGCATGGCGGAGCGCGCGTCCACCTTCACGCGCCGCTGCACGGTCAACCCGCTCATCGGCCGCGAGAACGAGGGCTTCGGCGAGATTCCCAAGTCCCCGCATCCGAAGAAGGTGCTGGTCGTCGGCGGCGGCCCCGGCGGACTGTACGCCGCCTATACCGCCGCGCGGCGCGGACACAAAGTCACGCTCTGCGAGGCGACGGACGAGATCGGCGGCCTGCTCAAAGGCGAAGCCGCGATCCCGTTCAAGTACGAGATGTATCAGCTCGCGGGCACCTACAAGCATTTCTGCGACATGGAGGGCGTGGAGATTCGCCTCAACACCCGCGTCGACCGCGCGTATGTCGAGAAAGAAGCGCCCGACGCAGTGATCGTCGCGGCGGGCAGCGAGCCGCTGATCCCGCCGATCCCCGGCCTGCGCGAAGCGCCGAACATGATCCCGGCGGAGGACTATTACCTGCGTAAGGACGAGATCGGGGAGACGGCGATCGTCCTAGGCGGGGGACTCGTGGGCTGCGAACTGGCGGTGTGCCTCGCCCGCGAGGGCAAGAAGGTGCACCTCGTCGAGATGCGCGATCAGCTTTGCCCCGACGCCAATGTGCGCTACCGCCCGCTGCTGATGGCGGAGCTGGAGAAGAACAAGGTGGAGGTCCACACGAGCTGCAAGTGTGAGAGCGCGGGAGCGGACGGCGTGGTCTGCTCCACCGCGGACGGCGCGAAGGTGAGCATCCCCGGCGACTCCATCCTCTGCGGCCTCGGCCTCAAGCCCAACACCGCTGTGGTGGAGGAGCTGCGCGGCAGCGCGCCGAAGTTCTTTGCCATCGGCAACTGCGTGAAGCCCGACACCATCACCCACGCGGTGTATCAGGGCTATCACGCCGCGCTGGATATCTGATCAAACCGTGCGGTGATGCTGAGCTTCCTCAAAAAAGAACCGGTGCTGGTAATCGCGGCGGCCGCGGCGGCGGTGAGCTGCCTGCTCGTGCCGCCGGACGCCGCGTACCTTGGTTATATCGACTTCCGCACGCTTGCGCTGCTCTATGCGCTGATGCTGGTGGTGGCGGGACTGCGCAACGCGGGCGCGTTCACTTACCTCGCCCATGTCGTGTGCCTGCGCGCGAAAACCGCGCGGGGCATGGGCGCGCTGCTGGTGGCGGTGACGTTTTTTACCTCCATGCTCATCACCAACGACGTGGCGCTGCTGACGTTCGTACCCTTCGCCGTGGTGCTGCTGGGTATGACGGGGCGTCAGCACGACCTCATTCTGGTCGTGGCACTGCAAACCGTTGCCGCCAACCTCGGCAGTATGCTGACGCCGGTGGGCAACCCGCAGAATTTGTATCTCTATTCGTATTACGATCTCGGCGCGGCGGATTTCTTTCGCATCACGGCGCCGATCTGGGCGCTCTCGCTGGCGCTGACGCTGCTGCTGTGCCTGCTGCTGCCGCGCACGGTGCTTCACGCGGAGCTGGGGGAAAAGCCGGATATGGATCGGCGCAAGCTGGCGCTGTATCTCGCGCTGTTCGCCGTGTGCCTGCTCTCGGTGTTCCGGGTGCTTCCATGGCAGGCGATGCTGGCAATTGTGGCACTGGCGCTCGCGATACTCGACCGGAAGATGCTGCTGGCGGCGGACTTCATGCTGCTGCTCACGTTCGTGGCGTTCTTCGTGTTCGCCGGAAACCTCGCCCGGCTGGACGCGGTGGACAGCCTTCTGCGCCGACTGCTCAGCGGTCGGGAGTACCTGACCGCCGTGCTGGCGAGTCAAGTCATCAGCAATGTGCCCGCAGCGCTGCTGCTCTCCGGGTTTACCGACAACGCCCGCGAGCTGCTGCTGGGCGTGGACATCGGCGGTTTGGGAACGCCGATTGCCAGCCTTGCGAGTCTCATCAGCCTGAAAATCTACTCCGGCAGGCGCGAGGCGCACACGGGGAAGTATCTGTTGGTGTTCTCACTGC
>CAMJGU010000029.1 GCA_946405325.1 uncultured Clostridia bacterium
GGCGAGCATGAGGTGATGATCGGCACCGACAGCCAGACCATCACGCTCAAGCACGAGGCGCACAGCCGCGCGCTGTTTGCCGAGGGCGCGCTCGCCGCGGCGGCGTTTTTGCAGGGAAAACCCGCCGGACTCTATGACATGAAAAGCATGATTTCGCTGTAAAAAGCAAATTTCATTGAAAGGATCTATCTTGCTATGAAACTCGCGATCTACGGCTACGGCAACATCGGGCGCGGCGTGGAGTGCGCCATCGCCCAGAATCCTGACGCGGAGCTCGTCGGCGTGTTCACGCGCCGCGCTCCCGATAGCGTCAAGGCCCTCACCGGCGCACCGGTGTTCGCGGCGTCCGAGCTGGACGCGCGCGCGAACGACATCGACGTGCTTATCATCTGCGGCGGCAGCGCCACGGATCTCCCCGAAATGACCCCGGCGCTGGCGAAAAAGATCAACGTCGTGGACAGCTTCGACACCCACGCCCGCATCCCCGAGCACTTTGCCAACGTGGACGCCGCCGCGCGGGAGAGCGGCCACGTCGCGCTGATCTCCGGCGGCTGGGACCCGGGCATGTTCTCCCTCGCGCGGCTCTACGGCTCCGTCATTCTGCCCGAGGGCAGGGATTACACCTTCTGGGGCCGCGGCGTCAGCCAGGGTCACAGCGACGCGGTGCGCCGCATCGAGGGCGTCGCCGACGCGCGGCAGTACACCGTCCCCGTGCCCGAGGCGCTGGACGCGGTGCGCGGCGGCTCCATGCCGGAGCTGACCACCCGTCAGAAGCACCGCCGCGAGGTGTTCGTCGTCGCCAAGGGCGGCGCGGACAAGGCCGCGATTGAAAAAGCTATCGTCACCATGCCCAACTATTTTGACGAATACGACACCACCGTCACGTTCATTTCGCAGGAGGAGATGGACCGTGACCATCAGGAGCTGCCCCACGGCGGCTTTGTGTTCCGCACGGGCAAAACCGGACTCAACAACGAGCACAGCCACACCGTCGAGTACCGCCTGACGCTGGACTCCAACCCCGAGTTCACCGCGGGCGTGCTGGTCGCCCTCGCCCGCGCCGTCGACAAGATGGCGAAGCGCGGCGACAAGGGCTGCAAGACCATCTTCGACATCGTGCCCGCCGACCTCTCCCCTCTTTCGGGCGAGGAATTGCGCGCGCACATGCTGTAAAGGGATTTTGATATGTTCACCTGTGACAACCTCGGCGTCAACGACGCCGGGCACCTGACCTTTGCCGGACAGGATACCGCCGCCCTTGCCGCGCGGTACGGCACGCCGCTGTACCTCATGGACGAGGATCGCGTGCGGCACAACTGCCGGGTGTACTTAGACGCTATGGGCCGCCATTTCGGCGTTGGTTCCCGCCCGCTCTTCGCGGGCAAGGCCTGCTGCTTCACGCAGATGTACCGCATACTCTCCGAGCTGGGCATGGGCATCGACGTGGTGTCCTGCGGCGAGATCCACACCGCCGCCAAGGCGGGCTATGACCTCGCGAACGCCTATTTCCACGGAAATTGCAAGACCGACGCGGACATTGCCTACGCCATGGAGCACGGCGTGGGGTACTTCGTCGCGGACAGCGCCGAGGAGCTTGCCGCCATCGACGCTGAGGCCGCGAAGCGCGACAAAAAGCAGCGGGTGCTGCTGCGGCTGACGCCGGGCATCGACACCCACACTTACGCGGCGGTGAATACCGGCAAGGTGGACAGCAAGTTCGGTGCCGCCATCGAGACCGGACAGGCGGCGGAGCTGACCGACTTCGCGCTGGGGCTTTCGCACATTGACCTTATCGGCTTCCACTGCCACGTCGGCTCCCAGGTGTTCGCCGAGGATGTGTTCGAGCGCGCCGCGGTCATCATGCTGGAATTCATCGCCGCCATGCACAACAAGCACGGCTATACCGCGCGGCAGCTTGACCTCGGCGGCGGCTACGGCGTGCGCTACGTGGAGGACGACCCGGTGCTGGATATTGCCGAAAAAATCGGCAGCGTCGCCGCCGTGATCCACGAGACCTGCGCGCGGCTCGACATTCCCGAACCCGCGATCCTGATGGAGCCGGGGCGCAGCATCGTCGCCGACGCGGGGCTGACGCTCTATACCGTGGGCGCGGTCAAGCGCATCCCCGGCTACAAGAACTACGTCGCCATTGACGGCGGCATGGGGGACAACCCCCGCTTCGCGCTCTACCAATCCCGCTACACCGTCCTCCCCGCCGGGAAAATGGACGCGCCGCGCCCGTTTGTCTGCTCCGTGGTGGGGCGCTGCTGCGAGAGCGGCGACATCATTCAGGAAAACGTGCCGATGCCGGAGGATATCCGCCGCGGCGATCTGGTCGCGGTCTGCACCACCGGCGCGTACAACTACTCCATGGCGTCCAACTACAACCGGCTCCCCCGCCCGCCCATCGTCATGCTGCGCGGCGGCGAGAGCTATGTCGCCGTCCGGCGCGAGACCTTTGACGATCTCACGGCGCTGGATCGCACGGAATAGGCATCATAAAAGAGGGAGACAGCCGTCCCCCTCTTTTCATTTTCCCGCGAGATAATCCGTGCCGAAGCGCAGCGCCAACGCGTCGCAGAGCGTCAGCGCCACGGCGCTGTCCACCACCGCGCGGGCACGATGGACGATGGCGGGATCGTGCCGCCCGCCGAGCTCTAACTCCACGCGCTCACCGGTGGCGAGGTTGACTGTCTCCTGCGTCTTGCGGATCGACGGCGTGGGCTTCACCGCGCAGCGCAGCAGCAGCGGCATGCCGTTGCTGATCCCGCCGTTGATCCCGCCGTTGTGGTTGCTCGCGGTGCGCACGACGCCATTTTCCATGCAGAGCGCGTCGCTGCACGCGCTGCCGCGCAGATCCGCCATGGCGAAGCCGTCGCCGAATTCCACGCCCTTGACGGCGGGGATCGAGAGCAGGATATGCGCCAGCTGCCCCTCCAATGTGTCGAACCACGGCTCGCCCACGCCGGCGGGCAGGCCCGTCACCGCCGTTTCCAACACGCCGCCCACGCTGTCGCCCTCCGCCGCCGCGGCCTCGATGGCGGCGCGCATGGCTTCGCCGCGCGCGTCGTCCAAGACGGCGAAGCGCTTTTCCGCCAGCGCGGCAAGGTCCGCGTCCAAGTCCGCGAACCCTCGATCCGCGATACCGCCGCAGCGGGCGATGTGGGTGCCGACGGCGATGCCCCTGCCCCGCAGCGCTTTCAGCGCAATTGCGCCCACGGCAACCAGCGCCGCCGTGACGCGCCCGGAGAAATGTCCGCCGCCGCGATAGTCCGCAAACCCGTGATACTTCGCCCGGGCGGTGTAGTCCGCGTGTCCGGGTCGCGCCAAGTCGCGGTCATAGGCCGCGCTGTTGACGTCCGCGTTGCGGATCAGGATGCACAGCGGCGTGCCGGTGGTCTTGCCCTCGAACACACCGCTGACGATTTCAAAGGCGTCCGGCTCCCGCCGTGCGGTGGAGATCGTGCCAAACGGGCGGCGCAGCTCCAATTGACGCGCGATGAACCCCTCGTCCACCGGTACGCCGGGCGCCATGCCGTCCAGCACCGCGCCCACCGCCGCGCCGTGGCTCTCGCCGAAGAGCGTCACCGCCACGCTGCTGCCAAAGGTGTTTTTCATGCGCGTCCCTCCATCCGCTGCCGCTGATATTCCCGCGAGAGGCGCATCACATTGCGCTGAAAATCCGAATACAGCGCCCGGATCGCGGGATCGTCGATCTGCGCCATGCCGCGCTCGATCACCCGTGCCTCCTGCGCCTCGTCGCGAATGGGCAGACCATACATCTGCTTCCAGTCCGTGATCGGCTCCGCCGCCGCCATGCGCCGCGCAAACAGCGCCGCCATTTCCCGGTCAATGGCCGCGATCTCGGCCCTTGCCTCCTCCAGCGTCATGGATCTCACCTCGCTTGTTTCGATACCCTAAGCTACCATCGAACCCGAAGCCCTGTCAAGTTTTTTTGATATTGACCTTGCCGTCGGAACACGATATGCTATAGAAAGCGACAAAAAGAGGTATGCTTGCATGAGAACTGTTTCCATCGGCTCCGTGGTCATCGGCGCGGGGCTGCCCAAGATCGCCGCGCCCATCGTCGGACGCACGGCGGAGGATATCCTGCGCAGCGCGCGCGTCGTCGCCGCCGCGCCCTGCGACATCGCGGAGTGGCGCGCGGATTTCTATGACGAGGTCTTCGACCGAGGCGCGTTGCTGCGCACGCTCGCGACGCTGCGCGATGTGTTGGGCGATAAGCCCCTGCTGTTCACCTTCCGCACGGCGAAGGAGGGCGGCGCGCGGAAATCAACGCCCGACGCATATATTGGTCTCACGACCGCGGCGGCGGAATCCAGCTGCGCGGACGCGGTCGATCTGGAGGTCTACACCGGCGACGAGCTTGTGCGCGAATGCATCGGCGCGGCGCACCGCGCGGGCGTGACCGTCATCGGCTCCTGCCACGATTTCCGCGCGACGCCGCCCAAGGATACGCTGCTCGCATGGCTGCGCAAGGCGCAGGACATGGGCGCGGACGTGGCGAAGATCGCCGTCATGCCCCAGTCCCCCGCCGACGTGCTGACGCTGCTCCAGGCCACCGAGGAGATGGCCCGTTGCGCCGACCGCCCCATCGCCACCATGTCCATGTCGGCGCTCGGCGCGATCAGCCGTCTGTGCGGCGAGGCCTTCGGCTCCGCGCTGACCTTCGGCACGGCGGATCAGCGCTCCGCCCCCGGGCAGCTCCCGGTCGCGGAGCTGCGCGATGCGTTGGAGCTGCTGCACGACGCGGCGGAATAAACCACAAACGGAGGACGCCATGAACGACGAAACGAACGCCCTGCGGCCGGAGGATTACGCCGAGCCGCGGTGCTTGCTCGGCGACGAGCATTTCGGCTCCGCACCGGAGATCATCGCGATCCCGCAGCAGCGGATCGCCGAAAAGCTGGACGAATACATGAGCCGCCGCGACTATCCCGGCGTGGAGCGGCACCTGCTCTACTGGATGGAGGAGGCGAAGCTGGGCCGCGATCTGCGCGGCGAGCTGTTCCTCTGCAACGAGCTGATCGGCCACTACCGCAAGACCGGCGCGCGGGACAACGCCCTGCAATACATTGACCGCGCGCTCGCGCTGCTGGACACGCTGGATATGGCGGGTACCGTCACCGCCGGCACCACGCTGGTCAACGCCGCCACCGCCTGCAACGCGTTCAGTGATAACGAACGCGCGCTTACGCTGTTTCAGCAGGCGAAAACGGTTTACGAAGCGATCCCCGACGTGCGGCCGCAGCTGCTCGGCGGGCTTTACAACAACATGGCGGTGGTCTGCACGGCGCTTGGTCGCTATACCGAAGCGCACAGGCTCTACGACCTCGCCATGGAGCGCATGGCGCAGGTGCGCGGCGGCACGCTGGAGCAGGCGGTCACCTGCCTCAACCGCGCGGACACGATCGCCGCGGAGCGCGGCGTTGAGGACGGCGAGGCGGAGATCACCGCGCTGCTCGAGCGCGCTTACGACCTGATCCAGACCACCGACGCGCCGCGGGACGGCTACTACGCCTTTGTGTGCGAAAAATGCGCCCCGGGCTTTTCCTACTACGGTTGGTTTGCCGCGGCGGCGGAGCTGAAAGAGGCTGCGGAGAAGATCTACCATGAAGGGACTTGAATTATCCCGCGCGTTCTACGAGGAGTGTGGCAGACCCATGCTGGAGCGCGAATTCCCCGCCCTGCTGCCGCTTCTGGCGGCGGGACTGTTCGGCAGCGGGTCGGAGTGCTTCGGCTACGACGATGAAATCTCCCGCGACCACGATTTTGAACCGGGCTTCTGCATCTTCCTTCCCGGTGAGAACGTGGTCGACCGGCGCAGCGAGTTTCTGCTCGAGCGCGCCTACGCCAAGCTGCCCAAGGAGTTCCGCGGCATTTCCCGGGAAATTCTGCTGCCCGTGGGCGGCAACCGCCACGGCGTGCTGCGCACGGACGAGTTCTTCCGCCGCACCGTCGGCTCCCCCGACGGTGCATTGACCGCCCAACAATGGCTGACGCTGCCGGAGCAGGCGCTCGTCGAGGCCACCAACGGCGCGGTGTTCTTCGACGAGTACGGCGAGGTGACGCGCATCCGCGACGCGCTGCGCTACTTCCCCGAGGACGTGCGGCGCAAGCGCCTCGCCGGACAGCTGCTGCTGATGGGACAGGCGGGACAGTACAACTTCTCCCGCTGTCTCGCCCACGGTGAGCGCGCCGCGGCGCGGCTCGCCGCCCATGAGTTCGTGCGCGCCGCCCTGTCCGCACTGTTTTTGCTCGAGCGCCGCTACCAGCCCTACTACAAGTGGAGCTTCCGCGCCCTGCGCGAGCTGCCGCAGGCGTCGTCTCTGGCGCAGCCGTTGGAAACGCTGCTCACCGGCGGCGGTATCGAGGAGATCGAGCGCGTTTCCGCCGCGGTTGCCGCGATGGTGCGCGATCAACAGCTCTCCGACGTGCCGGACGATGAATTGGAGCGCCACGCCTATGCCGTCAACGACCGCATCCGCGACGCGTCCATCCGCAATCTGCACATTCTCGCCACAGTCTGAAAAAGCATCCCGCTCCCGCGGGATGCTTTCGTTATGCGGTTTCGTTGGCCTCAAGCGCCGCGAACGCCTCATATTGTGCTTGCAGCCAGTCCTTCATGGCGTCCACGCCCTCATCCGTCCAGTCGAACACCTCTGTCTCCCGGTCGTCCGCGGACTCGTAGCATGCCTTGGAATATGTGGTCGCCGTGACCTTTTTCTCCTTGGCGTCCATCTCCAGCCGGTAGCGAAAGTCGTGGAACAGCGGGCCATAGGAGCCGTTGTACAGGTACGCCCGGTTCAGCCAGTTCGGGGTGATTTGTGCAAAACAGTCCAACACTTTGATTTCAGCTCCTATCCGATGCTATCTCGCTCGCGGCGGGTACAAACACACGCGCAACCGTACCCCCGCCCTCCCGGGGCAGAATTTCCAGCGTGCCGCCGCACATCATGTCAAGACGCTTGCGGATATTGCGCAAGGCGATGTGCGGCTCGTCGTCCTCCGTCGGAGCGTAGCCCGGTCCGGTGTCCTCCACCGTGAGCGTGACGCCCTGCTCCGTCCGCTCCGTGCGCACAACGATCGACAGCGCCTCGCGATCCGGCAGGACGCCGTACTTGACCGCGTTCTCCACAATGGGCTGGAGCGTCAGCGCGGGCAGCGCAAAGTCCGTCACCGGCAGGTCAAAGGACACGGACAGCTGATCCTCAAAGCGCGCCTTTTCCACTTCAAGGTATGCCTGCGTGTGCTCCAGCTCCTCGGCAAAGGGCACCGGCTCCATTTTCGTCACCGTGCGGAAATTGCGCTGCAAATAGTCGGTAAAGCGCCCGACCACCTGCTGCGCCTTCTTTGCGTCCGTGCCGCAGAGATAATAGATGCTCGTCAGCGTGTTGCAGATGAAATGCGGGCGCATTTGCAGCATCATGATGCTGATCTGCTGCTGCGCGCTCTCCTCTGCCCGTCTGGCGTGCACTTCTACCTGCTCGCGAAGGATGAAGAAAAACATCATGAGCCCCGCCAGCTCCGTGCCAAATAGGATCGTATAGAATCCGAAGTGGGTCATCTGGATCAGCATGCCGGCAGTGGGTAGGATCAGATACGCCAGAAACGCTATATGCTCATTGTCAGAAAGCCTTTTCCAATGGGTGATGAGCGCCGCCAGATTCAGCAGCATGGACAGCACCGGAAATACCAGCAGTAAGGGATACCACAGTCCGCGACGGTAAACACCCTCGTCGGTATAGTAGTAGATCACCGTCGTAAACTGCGTCACAATCAGCAACACGACATACAACGCCCATGTCAGCAAAACGCCGTAAAGGATCCGGCTCCTACGCCAGTCCGCGCCGGCACAGCGCAGCAGGAAATGCGTGATCAGCGGCAGGAGCATCGAAGAAACCAGCGATTCCAGAAACAAGCCGCCTTTCGCGCCGCCGATCCAAACCGGGTTCCAAAAAAGCGACGCAGCCTGACTGGTCAGATCGGAAGCTACGTAGACCGTCATCAGCAAAAAGAACACGACAAAATACCGGCGCATCCAACGCTCCATATACTCGCTGCTGACAGAGAGCAGCAATCCCAGGAACATCAGCATCGCGCCGGCGAGCCCCGTTGAGAAATTGATGATGTCAATGATCTGGATCTCGTTTCCCATGTTCGGTCTCCGCGCAAAGTTAATGCAAATAAAAGCGAATAATCTTTCGTTATTATACCCGAATCGGAGAAAAATGCAAGGTCTTTTCCGCCGGTTCTGATTTCAAGTCCTTTCATGGCGGTTTCATCACTCTATCGCATCGGTTTGGTTATTGCGCACAAATAAGCGCGTGCATACTTGTATATTATAGCTAGTTTTGGTCTTGTTTTTTCCCGGCTTCAGGTCTATGATATGGACAATCCAAGCGAGAAAGGAAGCGATACACATGAGTGAAGTGTACGAGAGCGAGATGCAGTTCCCCAATCTTCTTGAGGATAAAGATTTCATCTGCTACTCCTGGACTTTGCCCTTCGCCGTTCTGTAATACAGCGAACCCCAAAGGAAAATAAGGCCCCTGCGGCTTTCATATGAACAACAGGAAACCCTCCCGCATGGGAGGGTTTCCTGTTGCTTTTCCGGACTATTTCTACAGCACTACGCCGTCCTTGAAGATCGAGATCTCGCGCGCGCCGTGCTGCTCCGCCTTGGTCT
>CAMJGU010000030.1 GCA_946405325.1 uncultured Clostridia bacterium
TCGGTACGCTGCTCCGTGGCGTTGCCAAGACCGAGATCGAGCGCGGCCAGGTTCTGTCCAAGCCGGGTTCCATTCACCCCCTCACCAAGTTCGTTGGCCAGGTTTACGTTCTGACCAAGGACGAGGGCGGCCGTCACACCCCGTTCTTCAACAACTATCGTCCGCAGTTCTATTTCCGTACCACCGACGTTACCGGCGTCATCTCCCTCCCCGAGGGCGTTGAGATGTGCATGCCCGGCGACAACGTCGACATGGACGTCGAGCTGATCACCCCGATCGCCATCGAGAAGGGCCTCCGCTTCGCTATCCGCGAGGGCGGCCGTACCGTCGGCTCCGGCGTCGTCATTGAGACCAAGGACTAATTCCTGAACCAAAAAAGAAAAGCAAGCCTCTGGCTTGCTTTTCTTTTTATTTCGGGAACTCCAACGTGTCGATAAAGCCGTTTGCCCCGGTGCAGACGATGTCGCCCGCGACGATCATGCCGTCGAAGACGTACAGATCCGCCTGACAGCCGTTCGGACGGTCGGGGTAGTTGGCGACGCGATAGGTGCAGCGCTCCAGGGTCTTGCCGAGGCAGGGCGTCAGATCGAAGCCCTGTCGCAGCTGCAGCTGATTGTAGGAGAGATAGGGCTCCACCAGTTCCTCCGGCAGCGTCAGCCGCAGCGACTCCACAGGCTCCGGATCGACCTCCCAGCCGAGAGATTCCAGATAGGCGACGCGCTGCTCGTTGGTCTCCGCGTGTAAGGACGGTTCGCTTTCCGCGGCCTTCGGGGAACGGGAAAGCAGCGCGACCACGGCAATCACGATGACGAGCAATGCGATTGCGGCAAGCGCAATATTTCGGCGTTTGGGAACCTTGGCGGTGACGATGAACATGGCGGACACTTCCTTTCAGCGGTATCCTATTCCAAACCGCGCTCAGATATGATACAATCGACAAAAACGGAATGGGAGAAACACGATGAGCATGGAACGGTTGGACAAACTGCTGGCGTCCACGGGGCGCTGGTCGCGCAGCGAGGTGAAACGTCTGGTGCGCGAGGGGCGCGTGCTGGCAAACGGGCGCATTGCGGCGTCCGCCGAGGAGAAGTACGACGCGGAGACGGCGGTATTTACGGTGGATGGCGAGGCGGTGCGCCTGAGCAAGTACGTCTACCTCATGATGCATAAGCCCGCGGGCGTGTTGTCCGCCACCGAGGATGGGCGGGGCAAAACCGTGCTGGATCTTTTGCCGCCGGAGTATCAGAAGCGCGGGTTGTTCCCGGTGGGGCGGCTGGATAAAGACACCGAGGGGCTGCTGCTCCTGACCGACGACGGCGCGTTGGCGCATGACCTGCTTTCCCCCAAAAAGCATGTGGATAAGATCTATTACACCCGCGTGGACGGCGAACTGACCGCAGAGGACTGCGCCGCGTTCGCCGCCGGTATGACGCTGGGCGACGGCCTGACGTGCCTGCCGGCGAGGCTGGAGATTCTGTCCGCGGGTGCGGAGAGCGAGGCGCTGGTGACGCTGCGGGAGGGGAAATACCACCAGATCAAGCGTATGCTCGCCGCGCGCGGCAAGCCGGTGCTGTACCTCAAACGTCTGTCCATGGGCACGCTGAAGCTGGATGAAGCCTTGGCGCCCGGTGCGTGGCGGGAGCTGACGGAGAATGAAAGGATGAGCCTGCGCGGGGAGTCCGACTAGACAAGTTGCCCAAGTAGACCATGAATATTTCTCATGGAACGCTGATGGATATTTACGGAATGGCCAAAAAAAGCAAAAAAATTTGTGAAAAAAAGAAAAAATACCTTGCAATACGCTGACCCTTCGCGTATAATAAGAAAAATTAGTTGACAGGTTGCACAAAACGCTTGACACAGATCAAGGGAGGAAAGCAATGGCGGGAAGAATGTTTCTGAACGTTGTCGCCCAGTTTAAGGAGACGACGGACACCCGGATTGGCGTGATCGACTCCGAGGGTACGGTGATTGCCTGTACGGATCTGCAGGAGATTGGCAAGAAGTGGCCGCAGCTGGTCCAGCCCATCCATGACGCGGGCGACGGCTGCGTGACGCTGGAGGGCAAGACCTTCAAGGCGCTGCCCGGATGGGGCGGCCAGTTTGACTTTGCCGCCTATGCCGAGGGCGAGGACGAGGTCAGCCGCACAGCCTGCGCGATGGCGGCTGTGGCGCTCAACGGCGCGAAGAGTTATTACGAGGAAAAGCACGACAAGACCTCGTTCGTCAAGAACATCATCTCGGACAACATTCTGCTCAGCGATATCTACATCCGCGCCAAGGAGCTGCACGTGGATGCGGAGATCCCCCGCGGCGTGTTTGTGATCCGCCGCCGCGACGAGCACGCGGACAACGTGACGGTGGAGGCGGTGCAGAACCTGCTCTCCGATCGGCAGACCGGCATTGTGGTCTCGATGGGCGAGAGCGACGTGGTGCTGATCCAGCAGGTGGACGCCGACGCGGAGACCCGCGATCTGGAGAAGATCGCCGCGCAGATCGTCGACGCGCTGCGCGCCGGCGGCGAGAGCACCGTCGTCATCGGCATCGGTACGGTGGCGAACCATCTGCGCGACCTCGCCAAGTCCTACAAGGAGGCGCAGATCGCCATTGAGGTCGGCAAGGTGTTCGACACGGAGAAGTTTATCATCAACTACGAAAACCTCGGCATCGGCCGCCTGATCTATCAGCTGCCGACGACGCTGTGCGAGATGTTCCTGCAGGAGGTGTTCAAGAAGAACCCGATCGACGCGCTCGACAAGGAGACGCTGTTTACGATCAACAAGTTCTTCGAGAACAACCTGATCCTCTCGGAGACGGCGCGCAAGCTGTTTGTCCACCGCAACACGCTGGTCTACCGTCTGGAGAAGATCAAGAAGCTCACCGGCCTCGACCTGCGCGAGTTTGACGACGCGATCACGTTCAAGGTCGCGCTGATGGTCAAAAAATATCTTGCCTCCCGGGGCATTGAGGCGTAATCAACCGATCTTTCAAATCACGCAGCGTTGCTGCGTGATTTTTTATGTGCTTTTTCAACTGTGAGTTAAATTGTTTACAACATTTTGGGTTGCTATTTTTGCGGCATTCCGCTATAATGTATCAGATATTATGGCGTAATATGGGACTGTGCCCATTTGAGAAAGGCGGAGTACGCGGGTGATTCGGCTCAAGGATGTTGAAAAAGAATACGAAAACGGGACCTACGCGCTGCGCGGGATCACGATGACCATTGACGACGGGGAATTTGTCTTTCTGGTGGGGCCTTCGGGCTCCGGCAAGTCGACCATCATCAAGCTGCTCACGGGCGAGATCATGCCTACCAGCGGCCGCATTGTGGTCAACGGCTTCAGCCTGACGAAGATCTCCGACCGGCAGATCCCGCTGCTGCGGCGCTCCATCGGCGTGATCTTTCAGGATTTCCGCCTGATCGAGAAAAAGACGGTCTACGAGAACCTGAGCTTTGCGATGCGCGCCGTCGGTGCCTCGCCGCGCACGATCCGCAGCCGCATCCCCTATGTGCTGGAGCTGGTCGGCCTGGAGGAAAAGGCAAACCAGTATCCGCACGAGCTCTCCGGCGGCGAGCAGCAGCGCGTGGCCATTGCCCGCGCGCTGGTCAACAACCCGAATACCATCATTGCCGACGAGCCGACGGGCAATCTGGACCCGGCGCGTTCGCTGGAGATCATGCGCCTGCTGGACCGCATCAATGAGCTGGGAACGACTGTGGTGGTCGTGACACATGAGCGCGATCTGGTCAACCGTTTCCGCAAGCGCGTCGTGATGCTGGAGCAGGGACTCATTACCGGCGACGGCGTCGGCTACGAGGCAAAGTGAGGCGAAGGAATGCAGAGACACGATTTTACCTATTTTGTGCATGAGGGCGTCAGCAATCTGTTCAGCCACGGCTTCATGTCCTTTGCGGCCGTCGGCATCACGGTGGCGTGCCTGCTGATCATGGGTACGTTCAGCCTGGTGGCCTATAATGCGGAAATGCTGCTCAAGACACTGGAGAGCGAGTATGAGATCCTTGCTTTCGTTGATGAGGAGTTCAGCGCCGCGCAGACACAGCAGGTGGGCGAAAAACTCAAGCAGCTGCCCAACGTCAAAACCGTGGAGTTCATCACGCGCCAGGAGGCGATGGACGCCTTTGAGCAGCGCACTCTGGACGATTACACCCGCTCGCACCTCGACCCCAATATGTTCCGCGACCGCTATGCGGTGTTTGTGGAGGATCTGAACCTCGTGCGGGAGACCGCAAAGGAGGTCCGCGACGTAGCGGGCGTGGGCGACGTGCGCGTGGACGAGGACATCGCGGGCGGCTTTATTCTGGTGCGCAACGTTGCCGGTGCGGTGAGCCTTGCGCTGGTGGCAGTGCTGCTGGTGGTGTCGGTGTTCATCATCTCCAACACCATCCGCCTGACGACCTTTGACCGGCGCGATGAGATCGCCATTATGAAGATGGTCGGCGCGACCAATGGGTTTATCCGCTGGCCCTTTGTGTACGAGGGATTTTTCCTCGGCCTGTTCAGTTCGCTGATCGCTTTTGGGCTTCAATGGCTGGTTTACGCCACTCTGGCGCAGAGCATCAGCGCGGCGGACACGCTGCAATTCCTGCGCGTCGTGCCGTTTGCGGACATCTGGCAGCCGGTGGCGCTGACCTTTACCGCCGCGGGCATGGTCATCGGCGTCGGCGGCAGCTTGACCGCGATCCGCAAATTCCTGCAAGTCTGACGAGAGGGGGCGCACGCCCATGAATAAAAAACTCGCGCGCAGCCTGCTGGCGGCGCTGTGCCTCGCGGCGCTGCTGTTGGCGGACGCCACGCCGCTGTCCGTCGTGCAGGACGTCCGCGCTGTGACGCAGGCGCAGATCGACGCGAAGAAAAAAGAGAAATCCAACCTTGAGTCTGAGAAGAGCAAGCTTCAGGCGCAGCTCAAGTCCCTGCAAAAGGACAAGAGCAGCGCCTTGGCGCAAAAGGAGAATCTGGACACGCAGGTATCCATCATCCGCTCCGAGATCTCCAACACCGAGGATCAGATCGCGCAGTATCAGAGCATGATCGACGCGACGGAGCAGGAGATCGCCGAGACCCAGAGAAAGCACGAGGAGCAGTACGCGCTGTTCTGCGCCCGTGTGCGGGCGATGGAGGAGCGCGGCACGGTGACCTATTGGTCGGTGCTGTTCCACTCGTCGAACTTCTCCGAGATGCTCTCCGCCGCGGATTTTATCAGCGAGATCATGGACAGCGATCAGCGGGTCATTGACGATCTGCAGGCGACAGAGGATCAGCTTGCCGAAGAACAGGCGTCCCTGGAAGAGCAGCTTGCCGGGCAGGAAGAGGTGCGCCGCGAGCTTGCCGCGCGCAATGAAGAGCTCAATGAACAGCTCAAAGCGGCACAAAGCCTGATCGCCGATATTGCCTCGGACGAGGCGGAGTATCAGAAGCTCATCCGGGAGAAGGAGGCAGCGGCGGCGAAGGAGCAGGAGGAGATCGTCCGCCTGTCCCGGGAGCTGGCGGCGCAGCAGGCGCAGGCGGCGACCAAGGGCGGCTACATCTGGCCGTGCAGCAGCCACTATGTCACCTCGCCGCTGGGTTCGCGCTACACCGGCATCGCGGGCGCGTCCACCAACCACATGGGCGTCGATATCGGCCGCGTGGGCTATTCGACGCAGGTAGTGGCGGCGAAAGCCGGCATCGTGATCATCTCCGGCTATAACAAGTACCGCGGCAACTACGTCGTGGTCAGCCACGGCAGCGGCAACACCACCACCTATCAGCATTTGTCCAAGCGTTCGGTGGAGGTGAATCAGAAAGTATCCCAGGGGCAGGTGGTCGGCGTCACCGGATCCACCGGCGTATCCAGCGGCCCGCATCTGCACTTTGAGATCACGGAGAATGGGCAGATCGTCAATCCGCTGAACTATTTGACCAACTACGTCAAGGGTTGGTAAATCCGACTGAAAAAAGACTTCTCTCCATACAATGGAGGGAAGTCTTTTTGAGGTGATGCAATGTTCGCTCTGGTTTGCGATCACGCCGCGGAGGAACCGCGGGAACGCGTGGTGGAGGGCGTCCGGTTTCAAGCGGTCTACGCGACCGGCGGCGAAACGCTGCGCGCCCGGCTGTCTCAGCGTGCGGCGGCGCGGGCATTGGCGCGCCGGGGCATCCGCGAGGCGGCGCTTTTGGCGCAGGACGTGGATCGCGCGGTGTTCACAAAGCGCGGTATCGCTCCGATCGGCACCGTGCCGCTTTACCGCGCAACGGCGGCGGCCATCGTGCGGCGGTATCTGGCGAAAAAGGGGCTGTCTCCGCATGATACCACGCTGGCGTTTGCCGCGGAGCGGGTGACGCCGGAGTTGTATCGGGCGATCGAATCACTCTCCGCCGACGTGCGCTATCTTGCGCTGCGCGCGCCGGACGGCGCAGCCTTGGCGGGCAGATTGCAGCGGGAGCGCGGCGTCGCCGTCCGCTTATGCGACAAGGTGCCGCTGCACGCCAACCTGACGGTGGTCTTTGACAACACAGCGGCGGAAGGGAACGCGCTGCGTCTGGACGATACGCTGCGCGTGACCTATGACAGCCCGTATCCCAACGTGCTTTTGGCGGCGCTTTGGCGCGCGGGAGCGCTGAATACGGACAGCTTGACGGTATTATCTGTCAGCACGGCGGAATCGCAAGAAAAGTCTTGCAAAATGCCGACGTTTCCCGTATAATATCTTCCGATGTGCCGGTGTGATGGAATTGGTAGACGTAGTGGACTCAAAATCCACCGCTGGCGACAGCGTACCGGTTCGAGTCCGGTCACCGGCACCAGAGAAGAATCGGCATGTCTTGACATGCCGATTCTTCTGTTATCATTGCCTTGGAAAGGGGGAGACCTGTGCGACGGATGGTAAAATGCGGCGCGCTGCTCGTGCTGCTGTGCGCGGCGCTGCTGTGCGGCGGCTGTGCGTCAGGCTCCTCCGACGAAACGCTCTATCGGCTGCCGAAGCTTCCAGCGGAGTACGAGTCTCTGGAGACGCAGATCGACACGCTGATCGCCTCGGGCGCAGAATATGCGGCGCCCACCTCGGGCAGCAACCTGCAAAGCGTGCAGATGGTCGACCTCGACGGCGACGGCGAGGAGGAGGCGGTGGCGATCTTCCGCGTGGCCAGCGACGAGCGGCCGATGAAGATCTACATTTTCCGTGCCGTGGATGACAATTACCAGCAGTTTTGCAAGATCGAGGGTACGTCCAATTCGATCTACAGCATCAACTACGTCGACCTCAACGGCGACGGCTGGCGCGAGATACTCGCGGGCATCCGCGGCGATCTGGACGTGCAGAATCTGGCGGTCTACTCACTCGAGACCGGGGAGCCGCAGCAATGGCTGCTCACTGGCTACTCCCGCTACGCCGCCCGGGATATGGACGGCGACGGCAAGCAGGATCTGGTGGTGCTGCGCAGCGACGAGGAGAGCTACGCCGTGGCGGATTATTACGCCTGGGACGGCGTGGAGCTGGCGCTGCGCTCGTCCGTGAACCTCTCCGCTACCGTGGCGGAGCTGAGCCGCCTGACCTACGGCACGCTGTCCGGTGGGGAAAACGCGCTGTTCGTCACCGCGGTTTCTCAGGACGGCGCTGCCTGGGTGGATATCATCCGCGTGGATCGCGGGACGCTGTGCAGCGTCGTGAGCGGCGCGTCCGGCAGGGCATTCCGCTTTCTGGACCTCTATCCCAGCGACGCGAATGCCGACGGCGTGACCGAGGTACCGGAATCCGTCGCCTTCCTGCAGACCGATCCGGAGAGCAGCGTTTATTATCGCATTTGCTGGCGGCAGTATGCGGCGTCGGGGGACTCCGAGGTTGTCCGGGAGAGCTATCAGGATACCCAGAGCGGCTGGAGCCTGCTGCTTCCGGAGGATTGGGCGGATCGGGTGACGGTCAGCCGCAGCAGCAACGCCGAGGGCAGCAGTGTGACCTTTTACCGCCTCGGCAGCGCAGAGCCGACGCCGTTTTTGACGATCTACGCCTTTACCGGTGACAACCGCGCGTCGATCGCCTCCCGCAACGGGCGCATCATATTGTCCCGCCAGCCCGAGGTGGTGTACGCCGCGGAGCTCTATGACGGCGGGGCGGGTATGATCGACGAGCAGACGGTCCGCGAGCGCTTCGGCCTGACCGTGGCGGAATGGACAACAGGAGAGAACTGACCTATGAAAAAAGTTTTGGTTCTGGAGGACGAATCCAGCATCCGCAGCTTTATCGTCATCAACCTCGGCCGCGCGGGCTACGAGGTGGTCGAGGCGGAGACGGGTGAAGAGGCGCTGGAAAAGCTCGCGGCGAATCCGGATACCCGCGTCGTGCTGCTGGACATCATGCTGCCCGGCATCGACGGGATCGAGGTCTGCCGCCGCATCCGGCTGACCGATCCGCACATCGGCATCATCATGCTCTCGGCGCGCTCGCAGGAGATGGA
>CAMJGU010000031.1 GCA_946405325.1 uncultured Clostridia bacterium
CAGCCAGGCGCACGAGAAATACTTCGGCGAGCTCGCCGATGAGAGCGTATAAGGCAATGAAAAAGGACGGCGATCGCCGTCCTTTTTCATTGCCACTGGGAAACGAGCAAAAGCGCAAAGGGAAACAGCACCATGCCGCCGACGCCGAAGGAGCAAAAGCCGAGGTACATCGCAAGCAGCGACAGGATCGGCGGTACCCCCGCCACCGCGCCGAGCAGCCGCGGTTCCAGAATGTTGCGCACGGTCAGCGTGACGAGATAGAGCAGCGCAAGACAAAGCGCTTTGGGCGTGTTCTGCATCAGCTCCGCGACGAGCGCCCACGGGAGCAGCACCGTGCCGGTGCCGAACACCGGCAGCGCGTCCACCAGCGTGATGAGAAATGCCAGCAGCAGCGCGTAGGGCTGGCGCAGGAACCAGAAGCCCGCCAGCAGTTCCAAGAAGGTCACGGCGCAGAGCGTCAGCTCCGCGCGCAGCCAGCGGGAGATGGAGCGGGAGAACACCTGCCGCAGCGATCCCAGCCGCTTGCGCGTCGCCGCGGAGGTATGGCGCGTCAGCGCGGTGCGCAGCTCCGGCAGCGCGGACGATGTAAAATAGATCGCCAGCACGGAGGTCGCGGCGGCGAGCAGCAGGCGCGGCAGGATCGTGACCAGTGAGCCGAGGGCGGTGAGCAGCCGCTCCGTTACCATACCGAGCAGCGTTCCCACATCGGTGACGGAGCGGGTCAATGCGTCCTCCACGGCCTCGCGCAGCCACGGCGGGCAGAGGGCGGCGTAGCGCTCCAGCCGCGCAAGCAAGCTCCGCAGCGTCTCCGGGATCGCGGCGAGCAGCGCCGGGACGCGGCGCAGCAGGGCATAGGCCTCGCCGGTCAATGCCGTGATGAGCAGCGACAGCAGCCCGCCGAGGACAAAGAGCAGGAACAGCGTCAGCACCAGCGAGGAAAAGCCCCGCCTCAGGCGCAGCCGCGTCTGCAAGCCCTGCACCGCGGGCTCGATTGCAGCCGCCATCACGGCGGCGATGAAAAAGGGGAGCAGCCACGGCAGCAGAAAGCGCAGTGTGACGTACAGCGAAACGGCGGCGGCTGCCGCGGCGGAGAACCAGAGCAGAAAGCGCTTGGCGCGGGTCTCATTCATCGGCGGATTCCTTTCAAATCGTGCTTGCCAACGGCAAACAACTGTGCTAGTATGGCGTACAGAACGAAGAAAACTGGCCGCAGGAGGAGAACAGATGACAGGGACAAAGTACTATCTCGTGGCGGCGGAGGTGCTGCCGGAGGTGATTTTGAAGGTCGCGGAGGCGAACCGGATGCTCCGCGCCGGCGAGGCGCGCACGGCGCAGGAGGCGGCGAAGTCGGTGGGCATCAGCCGCAGCGCGTTTTATAAGTATCGCGACGCGGTGCAGCCGTTCACGGATATGCGCACCGAGCGCATCATCACGTTTTACGCGCTGCTCAAGAACAACCCCGGTGTGCTGTCCAACGTCCTCTCTATTTTTGCCGCGTCGGGCGCAAATATACTGACCATCAACCAGAGCATCCCCACCGACGGCTGCGCGGCGGTGACGGTCTCGGCGGAGACCAGCACCATGACCGAGACGCTCGAGCAGCTGATCGCGGACGCCTCGGCATTGGGCGGCGTGGTGCGCTTTGAGATCCTGGCGGGATGAACCCCGGATAACCTTGAGACATAACATGGATTGGCGGAGAACCGCCAATCCATGTTTTTTTCAAGAAGGGATACGCATGAATCTGATCGTGCAGAAGTTCGGCGGCAGCTCGGTGGCGGACGCCGGGAGGCTGCTGCGCGTTTCGCAGATCGTCCGGGAGGCGCGTGAGGCGGGATACGACGTGATCGTGGTCGTCTCCGCGCAGGGCGACGCCACGGATGAGCTGCTTCAAAAATCCCGCGGTGCGGCGGAAAAGCCCTCGCCGCGGGAACTGGACGCCCTGCTCACCGCCGGGGAGCAGATCTCGGCGGCGCTGACCGCAATGACGCTGGAGGCGCAGGGGATCCCGGCGGTCTCGCTGAACGCGTGGCAGCTGCCGATCCGGACCAACGCCGTACACGGCGACGCGAAGATCGCGGAGATCGGCACGCGGCGGGTGCGCGCGGAGCTGCTGCGCCGCCGTGTCGTGGTCGTCACCGGCTTTCAGGGCGTGGATGACGCGGGCGACGTCACCACGCTGGGCCGGGGAGGGAGCGATTACACCGCGGTCGCGCTGGCAGCGGCGTTCGGCGCGGAGCGCTGCGTCATCTATACCGACGTGGACGGCGTTTACACCGCCGACCCGCGGCTGTGTCCGGCGGCGCGCCGCTTGGAGCGCGTCGGCTATGAGGATATGTACGCGCTCTCTCGCGCGGGCGCGCAGGTGCTCCACGACAAATGCGTGGCGCTGGCGCAGGAGAAGGGCGTGGCAATCGAGGTGCGCGGCACGATGCCGAAGAGCGCGGGCACTCGCATCTGCGCGGACGCCGCGGAGCGCATCGCCGGGGTGACCTGTCGGGAGAAAAGCGGCGATGCCCTTGCCGCGGTGACGGTGGTGGGGCGGGCGCTGCCCTCGCTGGAGCTCGAAAAGCGGGCGATCCTTGCGCTCAACGCCGCGGGGATCATCGTGCAGGGCGTGGACGCGGGGACGGGCACGTTGACCGTCTATGTTGCGCGGGAGCATGGGCATTCCGCGCTCTGCTCCGTGCATGACGCCGTTCTGGCAAACTGAACAAGACGAAAGGCGGCGGGGAAACCTGTCGCCTTTTCCATGAAAATGCCTTGAAATGCATTCTTTATCATGCTATACTGTAAAATCGGTGGAGAAAGGGGGCTGCGTATGACGGAAGCGAAGATCCTTGCCGTCGCCGGAAAGGGCGGCGTGGGCAAGACCTCGATCTCTGCCGCCATGGTGCGGCTGCTGGTCAGCGCGTACCCCGACAAGCGCATCCTTGCCATCGACGCCGATCCTGCCGTGGGGCTCTCCACCGCGCTGGGCGTCGATCCCGGCACGACGCTGGACGATATCCGCAAGGCGGTCACCGACGAAGTGACCGAGCGCGAGGGCGGCGGCGTGAGCGACATACTCGAGAGCGTCAAGGGCCGCCTGCTCGCTGCAATGCAGCACCTGGACGGCTACGACTTCTTCGCCATCGGACGGCCTGAGACCGCGGGCTGCTACTGCGCGGTGAACACCTATCTCCGTCAGGTCATCAGCCTGCTGATCCATGACTACGACTATGTGGTGGTGGACAGCGAGGCGGGCATCGAGCAGGTGAACCGCCGGGTGCTGGAAAAGGTGACGCACCTCGTTTTCGTCTCCGACGCAAGCAAAAAGGGCACGCAGGTCATCCAGACCGTCAAGCGCGTGGCGGACGAGCTGGTGATGTACGAGCAGTGCGGCGCGATCATCAACCGCGTCACCGATCCGGGCGCGATGGACTATGTCGACACCGGCGATATTCCGATCCTCGCGGTCATCGGCGAGGACGCCGACCAGACCGAGTTTGATATCCTCGGCAAGAGCGTATTCGACCTGCCGGAGGGCGCGGACATCCTGCGCGGTACGGAGCAGGCGCTGCAAAAGCTGAACATTCTGTGAGGGAGGGAACGATATGCACACCCACGACCACGGACATGAGCATCATCACGACCACGGCGATATCCCGCCGGCGGAGCGCACGAAGGCGCTGCTCGCCTACATGATCGACCACAACGAGCACCACGCGGAGGAGCTTGCCGAGCTGGTGGACAGCCTCGAAGGCCCGGCGCGCAAGCGTCTGCTGGAGGCAATCGGCAGCTTTGAGGTCGCCAACGTCCAGCTGCGCGAGGTGCTGGAGCTGGTGGAAGGGGAGAAGTGACCATGTGCCTTTCCAACGTCTACAAAAACGAAAAATCCAAGGAGAACCTGCTGGCGTCCGACGTGGCGGCGATCGAGACCGACGGCGGCACGATCACGCTGACTGACCTGTTTGGCCGCAAGACCACGGTGGAGGGGACGCTCAAGCGCGCGGACCTCACCGGCGGCGTCGTCATTATAGAAACCCGGATTGACGCAAAATTTGCTTCATGATAAACTGAACCTATCAAGAAAAGAGGAGTGGCAGCCATGTATCGTATCGTAAAGAAAAGGCCCTTGACGCCGACGCTCGTCCTCATTGAGATCGAAGCGCCGATGATCGCCAAGAAGGCCGAACCCGGCCAGTTCATCATCCTGCGCGTGGATGAGGACGGCGAGCGCATCCCCATCACGATCCACGATTTCGACCGTGAGAAGGGCACCGTGTCGATCATCTATCAGATCGTCGGCGCGACCACTGAGAAGCTCAACCGGAAGCAGGAGGGCGACTACATCCAGGACTTCGTCGGCCCGCTGGGCAACGCCACCGAGATCCCCGGCGCGAAGAAGGTCGCCGTCGTCGGCGGCGGCGTGGGGACCGCGATCGCGTTCCCCGTGGCGAAGAAGCTGCATGAGAGCGGCGTGCACGTCGACCTGATCGTCGGCTTCCGCAACAAGGACGTGGTCGTGCTGGAGGACGAGTTCAAAAAGGCGTGCACCAACTTCTACGTCGGCACGGACGACGGCTCTTACGTCCGCAAGGCGCTGGTCACCGAGCTGCTCGAGGAGCAGATCCTCTCGGGCGCAAACTATGACGCGGTCTTCTGCGTCGGCCCCATGATGATGATGAAGTTCGTCTGCAAGGTCACGGAGAAGTACAACATCCCCACCATCGTCTCCATGAGCCCCATCATGGTGGACGGCACGGGCATGTGCGGCTGCTGCCGCCTGACCCTCAACGAGGAAAGCGGCCCTGTCACCAAGTTCGCCTGCGTGGACGGCCCGGACTTCGACGGCTTCAAGGTCGACTGGGACGAGTCCGTCAAGCGCAGCCGCATGTACGGCGAGTGGGAGCGCCATAAACACGAAGAGACCTGCAACCTGTTCAAGAAGGAGGTCAAGTAAGATGCCCAACATGAGTCTTGTCAAGAATCCGATGCCCTCTCAGGAGCCGGACGTTCGCAATAAAAACTTCCTCGAGGTCGCGCTCGGCTACACCGAGGAGCAGGCGCTGGACGAAGCGCAGCGCTGCCTCAACTGCAAGAATCCTCTCTGCGTTCAGGGATGTCCCGTGAACGTACATATCCCGCAGTTCATCGAGAAGATCGTCGCCAAGGACTACGAGGGCGCGTATCAGGTCATCCATGAGACCAGCAGCCTGCCCGCGGTCTGCGGCCGCGTCTGCCCGCAGGAGACCCAGTGCGAGATGCACTGCATCCGCGGCAAGAAGGGCGACCCCGTCGGCATCGGCCGTCTGGAGCGCTTTGTCGCCGACTGGCACAACGAGCATGTGAACGAAGCTCCCACCAAGCCCGCACCCAACGGCCACAAGGTCGCGATCGTCGGCTCCGGCCCCGCGGGCCTCACCTGCGCGGGCGACCTCGCCAAGAAGGGCTATGACGTCACCGTGTTCGAGGCGCTGCACCTCGCCGGCGGCGTGCTGGTGTACGGCATCCCCGAGTTCAGACTTCCGAAGAAGATCGTGCAGAAGGAAGTCGACGGCCTCAAGGCGATGGGCGTCAAGTTCGAGATGAACATGGTCATCGGCCGCGTGGTCTCCATCGACGAGCTGATGGCGGAGTACGGCTTCGAGGCCGTGTTCGTCGGCTCCGGTGCGGGCCTGCCGATGTTCATGCACATCCCCGGCGAGAACCTCTGCGGCGTCTATTCCGCCAACGAGTTCCTGACCCGCATCAACCTGATGAAGGCCTACAAGGAAGGCTCCGATACCCCGCTCATGCCGCTTCAGGGCAAGACGGTCGCGGTCGTCGGCGGCGGCAACGTCGCCATGGACGCGGCGCGCTGCTCCAAGCGCCTCGGCGCCAACGTGTACATCGTCTACCGCCGCGGCATGGAGGAGCTGCCCGCCCGTCACGAGGAGGTCGAGCACGCCATCGAGGAGGGCATCGTCTTCAAGACGCTCCACAACCCCGTCGAGATCCACGGCGGCGAGGACGGCTATGTCAAGAGCATGACCGTCATCGAGATGGAGCTGGGCGAGCCGGACGCCTCCGGACGCCGCCGTCCCATCGAGAAGAAGGGCAGCGAGTTCGAGCTTCCCGTGGACTGCGTCATCATGGCGCTGGGCACCAGCCCCAACCCGCTCATCAAGTCCACCACTCCAGGCCTTGAGGTCAACCGCAAGGGCGGCATCGTCATCAACGAAGAGGGTATGACGAGCAAGCTGGGCGTGTACGCCGGCGGCGACGCCGTCACAGGCGCCGCGACGGTCATCCTCGCCATGGGCGCGGGCAAGCTCGGCGCCAAGGGCATTGACGAGCAGCTCTCCGGCAAGTAAACCAATCAAAAATCACCGCCTTCGGGCGGTGATTTTTTTACCTTGTACCAATTGTGCGAACGTGGTACAATGGAAAAAATTGGAGGTGGGCGGAAATGATGGTATTTAACTATCAGGTCACGGTGGAGGAGTTTGACGGCCCCAGCGTGCTCAAGGGCAGCTTCAACATGGACGAAGGGGAGAAGCGGGTCGTCTGCAATCTGCCCAGCGGGCATTTGCGCTCTGTGACGGCGACAGCGCCGCTGCATCTGGCGGAGGGCGAAAAGATCTTTATGAACGGCTACCAGACCTGGACCTATTGCCCGGAGTACACGGCGCGCGATACGCAGCGCGACCACGCGCCGCTGCCGGATTCCGCGGTGAATAAATTCCAGCTGGATCGCTATGCCGATTATCATTTCGTGGACTACCCGAATCAGCCGGGTCTGTTTCACGGCTTTTCGTACTGCTATTTCCGCTACCACGATACCTATCGCCTCATTGCCTCGCTGGACGAAAAGCCCGGCTACACGATCTTCCATTACGACGCGCGCAAGGGGGAGCTGACCGTCGAGCGCGACTGCGAGGGTGTCAAGTGCAAGGGCGACTTCCACGCCTTTGACCTGTTTTACGCGGTCGGCGAGGAGGACGAGGTCTTCAACGCGTGGTTTGCCGCGCTGCGCATCGCGCCGCGGACGATGGAGAAGATCGCGGGCTATTCCAGCTGGTACAACCGTTATCAAAATATTGACGAGCAGTCGATCCTCTCCGACCTCGCCGGCTGCGAGGGGTTGCTGGAGCCGGACGACCTGTTTCAGATCGACGACGGCTGGGAGCCTTTTGTGGGCGACTGGCTGGAGCCGGACGAGAAGAAGTTCCCCGGCGGCATGGCCGCGGCGGCAGACGCCATCCACGCCCGAGGCTATCAGGCGGGGCTGTGGCTCGCGCCCTTTGTGGCGCAGGAGGGGAGTGACCTTTTGAAGGAGCATCCGGACTGGTTCCTGCGGGACAAGGACGGGAATCTCTGGTCCAACGGCTGCAACTGGGGCGGCTTCTATTCGCTGGACATCGACCATCCGGAGGTGGAGATGTACCTCGCGCGGGTGTTCCACAAGGTATTCGACGACTGGAATTTCGATCTCGTCAAACTGGACTTTCTCTACGCCGCCGCGCCGTTCGGCACGGAGACCGAGAGCCGCGCAGCACGCATGATCCGCGCGTTGGAGACCCTGCGCAGCTGGTGCGGTCACCGCAAGATCCTTGGCTGCGGCGTGCCGGTGATGCCGGCGTTCGGCGTGGTGGACTACTGCCGCGTCAGCTGTGACGTGACGCTGGACTGGGACGACAAGTTCTATATGCGCCTCATTCACCGCGAGCGCCCCTCCACGCGCCAGGCCATCGGCAACGTGGTGTTCCGCCGCCAGCTCAATGGGCGGGCGTATCTGAGTGATCCGGACGTATTCTTCCTGCGCGACGACAATGTGAGGCTTACGCGCAAGCAGAAAAACCAGCTTGCCGTGCTCGACGCGGTGCTCGGCGGCGTATTCCTGCACTCCGACGACATGTCGAAGTACAGCGAGGAGGCAAAGCAGCAGTACCGTGCGCTGCGCCACATGCGCGAGGCAACGGACGTGCGCGTCTCCACGGACGGCAGATGGACTCTGCACTGCACCGTGGATGATCAGCCCTATGTTATGACTTTGGATGGTTTGCCATGATTTTTCACAAAATAGGTCTTGACAAATCATAAGTCGGAGCTATAATTGATTTAGCTCAATTAAATTTGACTTACGAAAGGAGCCTATCCATGAATATCTATGATTTCACTGTCAAGACCCGCAAGGGCGCGGACGTCGCGCTGTCCGATTTCCAGGGCAAGGTGCTGCTGGTCGTGAACACCGCTACCGGCTGCGGATTTACCCCGCAGTATAAGGAGCTGCAGGAGATCTATGACGCCGATCACGAAAAGGGTCTTGAGATCCTTGACTTCCCCTGCAACCAGTTCGGCAATCAGGCGCCCGGGGACAATGAGGAGATCCACACCTTCTGCACCGGCCGCTTCGGCATCACCTTCCCGCAGTACGGCAAGATCGACGTCAACGGCGAGAACGCCAT
>CAMJGU010000032.1 GCA_946405325.1 uncultured Clostridia bacterium
TATTATTCTGAAAAAGAACTTCCTGTTATGCTGACGGTTCAGGATATTGCGGCTTTCCTCCGCGTCAGCAAAAATACGGCATACAGCTTCGTAAGCTCGGGAGCAATCCCTGTCGTTAAAGTGGGGCGGCAGATTCGTATTCACCGTGATGATGTCATTCGGTATGTGAACGCCCGAAACAGTTGAGATTTAAGTCGGCCTATGCTATACTTACGTCAGCAGATACTCCCTTGCATGATTTGCGGCGTAAGGAGGGCCGGCTTATCTTTATCATGTAAAGGAGCGTAACATGAAACCTGTCAAGAAATGGAACCGCTGGGAAATCGTATACCGGGTTCCCGGATACAAAAGTCCGTTCGCTGAGCGGTTCGATACGTTAGAGGAAGCCAATATCCGCATCGCTGAAATTGAGTACGCCAAGCGGATGGGCACGCTGAAGCCTCCGTCCAGAGTGGAAAAGGCGCGTATCCTCACACTCGGCGAGTATTTGGACGAATACGTTCAAAACTATGGCGCAAACAACTGGGGAGATTCCTACTACAGCATCAGCCGGCACAGGATCGATGACTATATCAAGCCCTTTATTGGTGAGATGCTTCTGAGGGACATCACGACCCGTATCCTTGATGAATACTACAATAAGCTGCTGGATACACCCGCGGTTTTGATGAAGGGCCACAAGGATCAGACTAAGACGGTCTCCTACAGTGTGATCGAGAAGATCGATGACCTGTTAAGAGCTGCCTTCAATCAGGCGGTAAAGTGGGAATACATAAGCAAGAACCCCGCCATTGGGGTTACGGTGCCGAAAGCGCCGCCTAAGAAGCGCGAGGTTTGGTCTCCGGCAGAAGCGAAGATCGCCATCAACGCGTGCACAGATAAGACCTTGAAGGCGTGTATCCTGCTGGCAATCGGCTGCTCTATGCGTGCGGGTGAGATTCTCGGGCTTCAATGGTCGGAGGTCGATATCTCTGAGGAAACCCTCGGCAGCAATTCCTCTATGTTGAAGGTCAAGCAGGAGCTGAAGCGCTGTGATAAGGAAACGCTGACTGTTCTGAACAACAAGAAGCGCTCGAATGTCTACTTTACCTTCCCGGAGATGAAAGCTGACTGCAAGACGTCTCTTGTCCTGAAGCTCCCCAAGACGGAAAGCAGCCTGAGAAGCGTCTACATCCCGAACACGGTTGCCACGGCCCTGTTAGACCTGAGAGAAGCGCAGGAGCGGCAGCGCCGTTTGCTTCACGGCACCTATCAGGACTTTAATATGGTAATCGCACAGCCCGACGGCAGACCGGTGGAGGAACGCTATCTGGCAAGGTCCTTTAAGGAATTGCTGAAGCAGGAGGGCTTGCCGGAGGTGGTGTTCCACTCGCTTCGTCATCTCAGTACATCTATGAAGCTGCAGCTCAGCGGTGGCGATATCAAGGCGGTGCAGGGCGATACAGGCCATTCTCAATCCAACATGGTCACGGATGTCTACTCCCATACCTTCGACGAGAATAGGAAGCGGATCGCCGATCAGATGGAGAGCGCCTTTTTCGAGAAGATCGGAGAGATGAGCAACGCGGCCAATCCCACGCAGAACCGCATCCTCGCGCTTCTCGCGGAGAAGCCGGAACTTGAAGCGCTGATTCTCGCCATGGCGAAATAAAAAGCTATGAGTGGTCAACGAGAAGCAACCAATCACAGCAAATCACACCCAGTACCAACGAGAATGTTAGAGGTTTGTTAGAGATTTCGGAACCGTAAAAATGGAAAGCAAAAGAAAAGTTCCGAATCTCAACCAAACTGATTGAAATTCGGAACTATTCTGGAGCTGCTGGGCAGATTCGAACTGCCGACCTCATCCTTACCAAGGATGCGCTCTACCTACTGAGCTACAGCAGCAAATGGCGACCAAGAAGGGGCTCGAACCCTCGACCTCCGGCGTGACAGGCCGGCGCTCTAACCAACTGAGCTACTTGGCCATTACGCTGCGGTCGTTTGACGACCGTGGTGTATCTTAACACAGCAAGTCCGAAAATGTCAAGCACTTTTTCGCGGAAAAACGAAAAAGTTTTGCTGCGTGCGAGTGGGGAGGCAACCGATGTGTACAGGGTTTACAATCGGGGGTGTGCGTGGTATACTAAGACAAAATTTGAAGATGGGAGCGGTGCGACATGAGCAAGGAAACCGTATTGAAGCTGCTGCAGGAGAGCCGCGGGGGCTACGTCTCCGGCGAGGGGATCAGCGCGCAGCTGGGCATCACGCGGGCGGCGGTGTGGAAGGCGGTCCGCGGCCTGCGGCGCGACGGCTACGACATCGAGTCCCGCAAGAGCCAAGGCTACCGGCTGATGGACGCGCCCGACCGCCTGAGCGAGACCGCGATCCGCGCCCGATTGGGCACGGTGAAGCTGGTGGGGCGGACGCTTAGCTGCTTCGAGCGCATCGACTCCACCAACGCGTACTTAAAGCGCGCCGCCTCCGAGGGCGTCGTGGACGGCACGGTTGCCGTCGCGGACGAGCAGACCGGCGGCCGGGGCCGCCGCGGGCGCAGCTTCCAGAGCCCCGCGGGCAAGGGCATCTACCTCTCGGCACTGCTCCGCCCGCCGGTGGAGCCGAACCGCCTGCTGCCCATCACGGGCTACGTCGCCGTGGCGATGTGCAACGCCGTGGAGCGCGTGGCGGGGGTTCGCCCGCGCATCAAGTGGGCGAACGACCTCGTGCTCGGCGGCAAAAAGCTCTGCGGCATTCTGACGGAGCTGAGCATGGAGGGCGAGAGCGGCGCGCTGCAATATGTCATCGTTGGCATCGGACTCAACGTCGCGCAGACGCGGGCGGATTTCGCGGGCGAGCTGGAGCGCATCGCCACCTCGCTGAATCTGGAGACCGGACGGGAGATCTCCCGCGCGGCGCTGGCGGCGGCGATGATCGAGGAGCTGGACGCGCTCTATCAGGCGCTGCTGCGCCACCGCCTCGCGCCGTATCTGGAGCGCTATCGCGCCGACTGCCTCACCATCGGGCAGCAGGTGCAGCTGCTGTGGGAGGACGTGCACGAGAAGGTGCTGGCGACCGGCGTGGACGAAAACCTCGGTCTGGAGGTGCTGCGCCAGAACGGCACGAAGGACGTGATCCGCACCGGCGAGGTCTCGGTGCGCGGACTCTATGGATATGTGGAGTGAGCCATGGGGAAGGAACTGATTTCGCTGTTTCTCGCCTTTGCCAAGGTCGGCGTGATGACCTTCGGCGGGGGCTATGCCATGCTGCCGATTTTGCAGCGTGAGATCGTGGAGAACCAGGGCTGGGCGACCGAGGAGGAGCTGGCGGACTACTTTGCCATCGGCCAGTGTACCCCCGGCGTCATCGCCGTCAATACCGCCACATTCATCGGGCGCAAGCGCTTCGGCGTCGCGGGCGGGATCGTCGCCACGCTGGGCGTGGTATTTCCGTCGCTTATTATCATCTCGCTGCTGGCGGGGGTCATCACGCAGTTTTCGGAGCTTGCGTGGGTGAAAAACGCCTTCGCCGGCGTCCGCGTCTGCGTCTGCGTGCTGATCGCCAATGCCGTGTGGAAGCTGGGCAAGAAATCCCTCGTCGACAAGTGGGCGGCGGGGATCTTCCTGCTCGTCGCCGCGGCGGCGATTTTAACGGACTGGTCGCCGGTGGTGTTCGTGCTCTTCGCGGGCGTCTGCGGCATCGTGCTGCAAGTGCTGCTGAAGAAGGGAGGCGCGGCCAAATGATCTACCTGCGCCTTTTCTGGGAGTTTTTCAAGACCGGCCTGTTCGCCATCGGCGGCGGCATGGCGACGCTGCCGTTCCTCTACGACATCTCCGACCGCACCGGCTGGTTCACCCACGCGCAGCTCGCGGACATGGTGGCGGTGTCCGAATCCACACCCGGGCCGATCGGCGTGAACATGGCAACCTACGTCGGCTTTCTCACCGGCGGCGTCGGTGGGGCGGCGGTGGCGACACTCGGATTGATCACGCCGAGTATTATTGTCATCTTAATCGTCTCTGCGTTTTTGGAAAAGTTCCGCTCCAGCAAGTACGTCAGCGGCGCGTTCTACGGCCTGCGTCCCGCGTCGACGGCGATGATCCTCGCCGCGCTGGTTCTGGTGGTGAAGGCGGCGTTCCTGCCCGCGGCGGGCGCTGCCTTTGACTGGCGGCTGCCGGTGCTGGCGGCGGTGCTGCTGGTTTTGACGAACGCGGTGCCCCAGACGAAAAAGCTGCACCCGATCGTGTTCATCCTCGGCTCCGCCGCGGTGGGCATGGCGCTGGGGCTGGCAGGATAAACAAAAAGCGTGCCGCAAGGCACGCTTTTTGTTTTTCATTTACACGTTCTCCGGCAGGATGTCGGTGGTGGCGATGTGGTTCTCGATGCGCTGCATGATCATGTCCAGCGCGACGAGGTTGCGCCCGCCCTCGAGCACGATGATGTCGGCAAACTTGCGCGTCGGCTCGACGAACTGCTCGTGCATGGGCTTGACCGTGGTGAGGTACTGGGTGATGACGCTCTCGAGCGTCCGGCCGCGGTCGCGCACGTCGCGCAGCGCGCGGCGCAGGATGCGCACGTCGGCGTCGGTCTCCACGAAGATCTTGATGTCCATCATCTGGCGCAGCACGGGGTGGTGGAAGATCAGGATGCCCTCGACGATGATGACCTTGGACGGGCGCACCAGCTCGGTCTCGTCGCTGCGCTGGTGCTCGGCGTAGTTGTAGATCGGCACGCGCACGCTTTTGCCCGCCTTGAGCGCGCGCAGATGCTCGACGAGCATGGGCGTGTCAAAGGCGTCGGGATGGTCATAGTTGGTCTTGCAGCGCTCCTCAAAGGGAATGTCCTGGCGCTTGTAGTAGCTGTCGTGATGGATGACGGTGATGTCCCCGCCGAAATGCTGCTGCAGGTGCTCGGTCAGCGTGGTCTTGCCCGAACCGGTACCGCCGGCGATGCCGATAAACATGACGCTCATTCCGAATCCTCCCGGAGTTTTTTTTACATTATAAGGAAAAACGTCTGAAAAATCAAGTCCGGTCGAAATTTCCGGAGAATAGAAGGTTGACGGCGGTGAAAAATGTGGTATTATGTAAAATGAAATCAAAGGGAAACGCCCGAAAAGGGCGTGTACGATAAGGAGGGGCTTATGAAAGAGAAGCCCAGGGATCTGATCAAGTGCCCGCAATGCGGCGAGATGTATTCCCCCAGCTATGCCCGCTGTCCGTTCTGCGAGGAGGATGGGGAGGAACCCGGCAAGCTCCGGCGCGGCAATCGGCGGCGCACTGTCGACCGCCATGCCGGGCAATCCGCCCGCGGCGGATTGATCGTGGTGCTGATTTTGGTGCTGGCGCTGCTGGGGTGGTATCTGTTCGGCAGCGACCTCTATCACAACAGAAACGCCAAGGGCGACAAGACCGACACGGAGACCGTCGCGCCGACGGATGACAGCGTGCCTGCCATTGCGCCGGCCACCGATGAGACGGAGCAGCCCGCCGATGAGACGCCGGCCGAGCCCTCGGAGGAGACGCCGACGGAGGAGCCGACCGAGACCGCGGACGTGTCCGGCGCGAAGCTGAACCAAAACGACTTTACCCTCAGCGTCAAGGGGGAGAAGTACACCATCCAGCTCACCGGCACGGAGGCGACGCCCCGCTGGAGCATCGATAACCCGAACGTCGCGACCATCGCGGGCGACGGCACCGTGACCGCCGTCGCCAACGGCAATACGACGGTGCACTGCAAGGTCGGCAATCGCGACCTCACCTGCGTGGTGCGCGTGCGCGGCACCGGCTCCACCGCCGCACCGGCGGACGCGCCGATGACGGCGGAGCCCATTACGCCCGTCGCGCCGCCGCAGCCTACTACGCAGACGCCTGCGGCGAACACCGCTACGAACACCGACGCCAACGTGGACGTATCCGGCGCGCAGCTCAACCGCAAGGACTTCACGCTCAGCCGCGGCGAGAAATTCACCATGAAGGTCAGCGGAACGACGGCGACGCCGCAGTGGGACGTGGACGACCCCAACGTGGCGGTCATCACGGAAACCGGCGTCGTGACCGGCGTGGGCAGCGGCGATACGACGATCCACTGCAAGGTCGGCTCCCGCGACCTCACGTGCATCGTCCGCGTCAAATGAGAAAACGGAAAAGAACGGCTTGCGCAGGCAAGTCGTTCTTTTTTGCCTTGCAAGTAAGACGCAAGTGTGCTATCTTATAGTGGAATGATTGTGTAAAAGGGAGCAGTATGGACAGAAAGACCCTGTTGGACCGTGCGGCGCGGGACGCCGAGAGCCGCGTGCTGCTGGCGCACGTGCTGGATAAGGCGGAGCAGTGCCGCACGCGGAACATGCCCACGCACACGGATTTCCTCAGCCCTGCCGAGCTGCGGGACGCGACGGAGCTGCTGCACGCGGCGAAGCTGCACGACGGCTGGACGGCGGTCGGCGGGTATGACCGCGCGGAGCGCCGGATGATCTGCTTCCTGCCGGACTGGCAGGAGGAGCCGGATCTCGCGGACTGCATGACGGCGCTGCGCGTGCGTTACCGCGCGGAGGAGGGCATCACCCACCGCGACCTGCTCGGCAGCCTCATGGCGCTGGGCGTGGTGCGCGCGAAGCTGGGGGACATTCTGGTGTCGGAGACCTCGGCGGACGTGATCGTGTGCGCCGACGCGTCGGAGTACCTGCTGCGGGAGTGGACGAGCGCGGGGCACGCGAAGCTCACGGCGGAGCGCATCGAGCCGGAGGCGCTGGCGGTGCCGGAGCTGAAGGTCAGGGAGATCCGCGACACGGTGGCGACGCTGCGGCTCGACGCGGTGGCGTCCACGGGCTTTGCCATGAGCCGCGCCAAGGCGGCGGAGCTGATCGCCTCCGGGCGCGTGCAGCTCAACCATCGCGAAGTGACGAAGCCGGACGCGGCGGTGGCGCAGGGCGACATCGTCTCCGCGAGGGGACTGGGCAAGTTTGAACTGGCGGAGGTCGGCGGCCTGAGCAAGAAAGGGCGGACGGCGATTTTGGTGCGCCGCTATCTATAGGAGTTACGAATGGAACAGAAGAAAATTGACCGCATCAACGAACTGGCGCGCAAGGCGAAAACCCCGGAGGGGCTGACCGACGAGGAGAAGGTCGAGCGCGCGGCGCTGCGGCAGGAATACGTCAACGCCGTGACCGGCAATCTGAAGGCGCAGCTCGACAACATGTATATCATGGACGAGCACGGCAACAAGACCAGGCTGACCCGCTGGGGCGAAAAGGAGCCGAAATGAGCGAGTGGAGATATGACGAGAGCAGCGGCTCGTTCCGTCAGTACAACAACAGCCCCAGAAAAGATGACAACGACTGGTTCAGCTGGGTGCTGATCGGGCTGCTGTTCGTCAGCGGCTGGGGCTGGTGGATCGGCTTGATCCTGCTCATCAATAAGCTCAAGGACGACAAGCGCCGCCCCGCGCAGCGCAGCACGGCGCGCCCCGCGGCCGCGCAGCAGACCGCGAAGCCGACGGAGAGCAAGGCGGCGAAGGCGGCGAAGAAGGTCACCAAGTCGCCGAGCGACACCAGCAAGACCGCGAAGATCTTGCAGATCGTCGGCGGGGCGGTGATGGGCTTGTTCGGCGTTGCCCTGCTCGCGTCGATCGGCGACGCCATCGGCTATTGGGCGGACTGGGAGAGCATTTTCACGCTCGCGGGCTTTTTCGTCGGCGGCGCGACCACGTTCTTCTACGGCAGGAAGATGCAGCGCCGCCGCAACCGCATCGAGCGTTACAGGGCGGTCATGGGCGAGCGCGACCACATCGGCGTCGCGGAGCTGATGGCGGTCACGGGCAAGAAGCGCGGCGTGGTCGAAAAGGATATCGACTACATGGTGCAGAAGAACCTGCTGGGCGTCGGCGCGTTTTACGACGCGGGGCGCGGCGTCCTCTTCCGCAGCGCGGACGCGTATCAGAAGTTTTTGCAGGAGCGCACGAAGAAGGAGAACCTCACGCCCAAGGAGGCGAACGAGGGCTATGCCGGCGCGCTGCGCGCCATCCGCGAGGCGAACGACCGCATCCCCGACCCCGTGTTCTCCGAAAAGCTCGACCGCATGGAGACGGTGGCGGGCAAGATCTTCCGCGAGGTGGAGGAGCATCCCGAAAAGCTCAAGCAGGCGTCCACGTTCTTTGATTACTACCTGCCCACGACGCTCAAACTGCTCTCGACCTACAGCGAGTTTGAGGAGGCGGGCATCGAAGGCGAAAACCTCCGCTCCGCCAAGGCGCGCATCGAGTCCATCATGGACAACCTGC
>CAMJGU010000033.1 GCA_946405325.1 uncultured Clostridia bacterium
TGCGCGTCGCGCTCGATCCGGTCGTAGTGCTTCAAAAGCCACGGCTCGATGGCGGCGGTCAGCTTCATGTCGAGGTTGAACATATAGACCGTGAACGTCACCGCAAAGAGGCCGAGCAGGATCAGCAGGAGCCGAAGGAGGAGCTTTAAGATAAACTTCATCACTTTATTCATGCTTCCGCTCCTTTCTTACCACGATTCCTCGTCATGCAGCACCTCGAGCGACGGGTCGATGGGCTCCTCGCGCATGACGGTGCGCATGTAGTTGTTGATCTGGTCGCGCACGCCCTGACGGGAGATGATGCGCGGGTCGAACAGGTCGTGGGAGACCCAGACGAGGTGGATGCCGAGCTCCCGGGCGCGATCCTCGAACATGCCGTGCATGCCGGTGAGCGCCTTGCAGCTCATGTGCTCCCACAGAATGACCATGTCGGCGTTGAACTGCTGCGTGAACTCCCACAGCTCGTCGAGCAGCACCTTGTAGCCGCCGTGGGTGCGGTTGCGCATGATCATGTTCTCCGTGAGCCACGCCATGTCGTAGATCGCGGTCTCGCGGTTTTCCGGCGTGTCGGTCTCCGCCAGCTCTCGCGTGGAGACCATGGAGAGCATGTCCGTCAGCGGCACGATGCCCCAGCAGTTCAGAAGCCACACCAGGAAGTCCATGTAGTAGTGCGACTGCACGCCCCAGATGATCGCGCGGTGGCGGTACTCCTTCGCCGCGCGTTTCTTCTTCTCGTACGCCTGACGCGCGAGCTTGGAGATCTTGCGGTCCGCCTTCTCAAACGCGGCGATGCGCCCGCAGATCGCCATATAGTTCGTCTCGGTGTAGAGCGCGAGGTTGGAGCCGAACACCTGCGGATACGGCGTGCGGTTCATCTCCAGCCACTCCTGACGGCAGCGGGTGGCGTAGTTGACGCGCTTGGCGCACTCAAAGTACTCCTTCCAGTCCCACTTCGCGCCGGTGTGCTTCTCGATGAACGCGATGGCGTTGCGGATCTCCTGCGCGGCGTACTCCTGCACGTCGTCCTCGCGGTGGCGCAAGGGAGCTGCGAGCTGGAACACGGGGATGCCGTCCTCGAGCTCGAGGCGGCGGGAAATGACGCCGTTGCCGAGGAGCGAGCCGTCGCAGGTGGTGTTGCACTGGATGGCGCAGGCGCCGAGCACCGGCGCGTCGTCGTCGATGGAGACGCCCGCCTCCGCCTCCGGCATGGGGCACACGTCGCCGGCGAGGCCGAACTCCTGCGCCACGTCGATGTAGTGCTCCGCCGCATGCTGATTGAGCAGCACGGAGACGTAGGTGGACGGGGTCTCGCGGCTGAGGCACTTGAGCGTCGGGAAGCCCATCATCACCGCGGTCATCTCGTTCTCGTCGACGAGGACGACCTTCTTGGAAAACTCCGTGTCGTTGCCGGTGCGGCGGTCGCCGCGGAAGAGGTTGTCGAGCAGCTTCGCCACGTCGTCGATGATGAGGTCCTGCTCCGTGTGGCAGATGCGCAGGTACTCCCCGCGCAGGCCCTGCGTGTGGCGGTCGACCATCATCGGCACGGCGAGGTAGTTCGCCATCCAGCGATAGCGGAAGAACGCCTTGACGTTGCGGGGCTTCATCATGAACTTGCCCAGCGTCCCCATGATGACGAGCCACCGGGAATAATCGTAGAGCGTATCCTCGACGCCGCGCCACTCGCGGCGCTTGCGGACCTTGCCGCCGTCCTTGTAAAAGTCGCCGAAGCGATCCTTGCCGATCTCTTTAGCCATTTGCCACGCCCTCCTTTTGGATCTTCTTGATCTCCATGCTCTCCACAAACGCCTGCACGCGGGTGCGCATCTGACCGGAGGTCGCGATGGAATAGGGACGGTCCACCGCGAGGACGGGATAGCCGAAGTCCTCGCGCAGGATGTGGGAGCCGAGCATCTTCTCGTACGCCCACGGGTCGCAGAATTTCATCTGCTCGTAGATGATGCCGTCCGCGCCGTACTCCTTCGCGGTGTCCGCGACGTACTGGCGGCGGCCCTGCATCTTGGGCATATCCATGTAGCGCGGGCACTCGGCGCGCTGCATGTACTGGCGGCAGATCTGCGTCAGCGCGTCCTCGTCGTCGGTGAGGACGATGGGATCACGCCCGGGCAGCGAGCCGTAGCAGAAGCGGTCGGCACAGACATAGGCGCCGGAATCCTCGATGAGCTTGATGAAGTCGAGGTCGTCCACCTCGGAGCCGACGACCACGACGCGGGCGCGGTACGGGAACTTCTCGTCCGGCTCGCGGGTCTTGAGCTCTTCGAGCGTCTCCTCGAGCTTGTCGATGAGCAGGTACTTCGGACACGCGTAGGTCGCGAGCGTCAGGATGTGGAACTCGTAGCCCGTGATGCGCGGATGCTCGCCCTTGCGGTATTCGCCGATGGCGCGGATCAGCTCACAGACCTGATTGTGCTCCGCCACCGCCTTGCGGATCGCGGCGTCGGAGGTGTCGATGCCGTAGTGCTCCGCGAGGGGTTTTAAGATATGATTCTTGCACTGGAGCACATAGAGGTTGAGGCCGTTGTCATCGCCCTTCATGGGGATCTCCATGTACTCGTAGAAGAAGTTGGGCTTATCCTTGCCCATGGTCTTGAGCAGCTCCATGTTCTCCACGCAGCGGTTCATCATCGAGCAGCCGTCCGGCGTGATGATGCAGTCGGCGAAGCTGTAGCCGCCCTCGATGGCGCGCTCGAGCAGCGCGCGGCTGTACTCGCAGAGGAAACTGGTGAGATAGTACGTCGCGACCTCCATCGACCCCGTGCGCGGTGCGCGCAGGCGCGCGGAGAACGCGCCGGGCAGGTTCATCAGCGGCTCCGGCGTGTTTTCGCAAGTGTAGGCGACGCAGATCTTGCCGTCCTTTTGCGCCTGTTGGATCAGCTCGTTGTTGGCCTCCAGCAGGAGATGTTCAAAGTAAATCAGATGCTTGAGATCTTTCATGCTCTCCCCCTTTTTATTCGGTGCCTGTGGTGCGGTTCCGGATCACTTCTTGCCCGCCACGCGCGCGGCGATCTTGCCGGTGCGCTTGACGAGATGCTCGGCGACCTTGATGGGCATGGTCTCGAACTCGCCCATGTGCCACTCGCGGGTCTTTTCGAGGTGGATCGCGTCGAACATGCACTTGGTCGTGCATAGGCCGCAGCCCACGCAGAGGTAGGCATCCACCTTCGTCGCGCCGCACTTGAGACAGCGGCTGGTCTCCTGGCGCACCTGCTCCTCGGTAAAGGTGCAGCGGGTGGAGCCGAAGGTCTTTTCCTTGGCGGCGTTGTAGCCGGGGATCTGGCGGCTGCCGTGGTCATAGCCCTGCGGGTCGACGAGGATGTTGCCCTTGTCGAGCGCGCGGTAGTTGCGGCGGTCGCGGCCGAGCGTCAGCGTCTGACCCTCGTGGACGATGCGGTGGAGCGAGATCGCCGCCTCCTTGCCCGCGGCAATGGCGTCGATGATGAACTTCTGTCCGGTGTAGGCGTCGCCGCCGGCAAAGATATCGCGCTCCGCGGTCTGATAAGTGAGCGGATCCGCCTTGACGAAGCCGCGCTCGGTGAGCTCGACCTTGGTGCCGTCCAGCAGCTTGCCCCAGTCGGTGCGAAGGCCGATGCAGTAGAGCACCGTCGTGCACTCGGCGGTCTCGGTCTGCGCGTCGTCGAACTTGGGCGCGAATTTGCCGCTCGCGTCCTTGACGGAGAGGCACTTGCGGAATTGGATGCCCGCGCACTTGCCGTCCTTGACGATCACTTCCGTCTGGCCCCAGCCGTCGCGGATCTCCACGCCGTCGTGCTTGCACTCGTTCTGATCCTCTTCGCCCATGGGCATCTCGTCGTAGCTTTCGAGACAGTACAGCGTGACCTTCTCCGCGCCGCAGCGTACCGCCGTGCGGGCGACGTCCGCGCCGATGCTGCCGCCGCCGATGACGATGACCTTGCCAGAGAGCTTCACGTCCTCGCCCGCGTTGACGCGCTTGACGAAGTCGATGCCCGCGATTACGCCCTCCGCGTCGTCGCCGGGTACGTGCAATTTGCCGCCGTCCTGCAGGCCGATGGCGAGGTAGAAGCCCTTGTAGCCCTGCTCGCGCAGCTGCGGGATGGTGATATCCTTGCCGACCTCGACGCCGCAGCGGAACTCGACGCCCATCTCGCGGAGGATGTCGATCTCCGCCTCGACCACGTCCTTTTCCAGCCGGAAGCCGGGCAGCCCGTTCATCATCATGCCGCCGGGCTTTTGCGCCTTGTCGAACACGGTGGGGCGATAGCCCTTCATGGCGAGGTAATACGCCGCGGTCATGCCCGCGGGGCCCGCGCCGATGATGGCGATTTTCTCATCGTAGGGTTTGCCGATCTGGTTGACGAACTTGGGAATTTCGCGGGTCTTGGGGTCGAGCTCCTGCTCGGCGATGAAGCGCTTGACCTCGTCGATCGCCACCGCCTCGTCCACGCTGCCGCGGGTGCACTCGGTCTCGCAGCGGTGGTTGCAGACGCGGCCGCAGACCGCGGGGAACGGATTTTCCTTACGAATGAGCTCGAGCGCTTCTTTATACTTGCCCTGCGCGGCGAGGCGCAGGTAGCCTTGCACGGCGATGTGCGCGGGACATGCGGTCTTGCACGGCGCGGTGCCGGTCTCGACCACGTCCTCGCGGTTTTCGCGATAGTCCACGTTCCAGTCCTGCTTGCGCCAGATGTGGTGCTCGCTCATCTTGCGGTAGTCCTTCACCGGCAGCGGCTCCTTGGTGCAGAGCTTCTGACCGAGCTTGAGCGCGTTCGCGGGGCAGTTCTCGACGCACTGGCCGCAGGCGACGCACTTCTCCTCGTCGATGACGGCGGTGAAGTTGGAGCGGATCACGTCGCGCGCGCCGTAGAGCATGCCGACGCGCAGACCGAAGCAGGAGCAGGAGCAGCAGTTGCAGATCGCCGCGCTCTCGCCGACCTCTTCGATGTTCGGCATATCGTGCATGAGGCCGTTGTCCTCGGCGCGCTGGAGAATTTCCAGCACCTCCTCGCGGCTCACGGGACGGCCGCGGCCGGTGCGGATGTAGTGCTCCGCGCCCTTACCCATCTGGATGCACATGTCCTCCTCCAGATGGCCGCAGCCCTCGCCGATGGTGCGGCGGGACGCGCGGCAGGAGCAGGGGGAAACGGAGAAGGTGTTGTACTTATTTAAGTAGTAGCTGAGCTTTTCGTCGTCGCGGACGTTGGGAATGTCCTTGATGGCGCTCTCAATGGGTACCACGCGCATCAGCCCGGAGCCGTCCGGCATCATCGGCGCCATGGTCGCCATGCGGATGCGGGTGTACTCCTCGAACGCGCGGGCGACCTCGGGATGGGTGGCGAGCAGCTCCTTGTTGTTCACCAGCATCTCCATGATACCGGGGGCGAAAATCTGCATGTAGAAGCGATCCTTGCCGTCGGTTGGGTCGGTGGTCACGCGGAACACGCCGATCCACGCCAGATGCTCGGCGAGCTTCTGCGTCTCCTCGATGCTCTTGCCGGTCTTTTTCGCGAGGTATTCCGTCGTGCGCTCCTTGCGCAAGCCGCAGGCGATGGCGACGTCCGCCTCGTCGTCGGTCAGGATGCCCGCGAGGGAATAGTATTCCGGGGCGTTTTCGTCGATCTTGTTGACGACGCCGGTCAGGCCGCCGACAACATGACATAGCTTGACGATCTTGGGTCTTAACTGTGCCATATCGATTTCTCCTTCTCCCAAAAAATTATTTCTTCCAGTCGTTGACCTGCTTGCGCAGCCAGTCGATCCACTTGTCCATACCCTCGCCGGTCTTGGCGGAGATCGGGAATATCTCGAGGCCGGGGTGGCGCATGTGCGCGAACTCCGTGACCTTATCGAGGTCAAAGTCGAAGTAGGGCAGCACGTCGATCTTGTTGATGATCAGCACGTCCGCCACCTCAAACATCAGCGGATACTTGAGCGGCTTGTCGTGTCCCTCGGGCACGGAGAGGATGACGGCGTTTTTCACCGCGCCGGTGTCGAACTCCGCGGGACAGACGAGGTTGCCCACGTTTTCGAGGATCACAAGGTCGAGGTCCTCCGTACCGAACTCGGTGAGCCCCTGACGGGTCATGTCCGCGTCCAGGTGGCACATGCCGCCGGTGTGGATCTGGATCGCCCGCGCGCCGGTCTCCAGGATCGCGGCGGCGTCCACGTCGGAGTCGATGTCCGCCTCCATGACGCCGATGCGCAGCTCGTCCTTCAGCGCGCCGATGGTCTTTTTCAGGGTGCTGGTCTTGCCGGAGCCGGGGGACGACATCACGTTGAGCAGGAACGTGCCCTGCTTCTTGAGCTGCCCGCGCAGGCGGTCAGCGTCCGCGTTGTTGTCCGCGAAGATGCTCTCCTTGACTTCGATGACGCGAATAGGGTCCATAACGTTTCCTCCTGTTGCACATTTGCTCATGCTAATTATAACAGGAGACGCCGCTGTTTTCAATCCGCTTTTTGTGCAAATCAGTCAAAAAAATTTCCCACCCGGGGGGGTGGGAAATTTTGTTTGCCGAGTTCGGTCATTCGCCGCGGGAGGCCAGTGCCTGCGTCTGCTCAATCTCGGTGATGAGCGCGACGCGGTCGGCGTGGCGGCCGCCCTCGAACTTGGCGTTCAGCCACTCGTCCACGATCATCTTCGCGGTCTCGTCGCCGATGACGCGCGCACCGAAGGCGATGATGTTCGTGTTGTTGTGCTGCTTGGAGAGCTTCGCGGTGTAGGGATCGCTGCACACGCAGGCGCGGATGCCCTTGACCTTGTTCGCCGCGAGGCTGATGCCGACGCCGGTGCCGCAGATCAGCACGCCGCCGTCCACCTCGCCCGCCGCAACCAGCTTCGCAACGCGGTAGCCCGCGATGGGATAGTCGAAGCGCTCGCTGGTGTCCGTGCCGACGTTGACGACCTCGATGCCCTTGCCCTTGAGGTAGTCCATGATCGTGTTCTTCATTTCGACCGCCGCGTGGTCGTTGCCGATGGCCAGTTTCATACCGGGTTCCTCCTCAAAAATAGTTGTCTTTATTGTAGTACGGACAGCGGGGAAAAGTCAATTCTTCGCCGCGTCCTTCTGCTTGATGTAAAGGTAGATGCCGAGGATCACCACCGCGCCGCCGACGACCTGATTGACGGTCGGCAGCTCCGAGAGCAGGAGCAGCGCCCAGGTGGCGGAGAGCACCGGCTGGAACAGCTTGATGACGGCGACCAGCGTGGGGCTTAAGTACTTGAACGACCAGTTGAAGATGCTGTGCCCCAGCAGACTGTTGAACACCGCCATCAAAAAGCCCATGAGATAGTTGATCCAGCCGTAGCCCGTCAGCGAGTAGGGCGAGAACAGCACCATCACCGTCAGCACGATTGCGGACGTGCCGTAGACCAGAAAGGTGTAGACCGTGTTCGATACGCCGGTGCGCACCCTGGTGCCGACGAGCGAGTAGCCCGCCTGCATCGCCGCCGCCAGAATCCCGCAGAGGTTTCCGAACAGCATCCCGCCGTCGGCGGAAAAGCCGCCGGGGGTGTACGCCACCAGCAGCGCGCCGAGCAGCGCGACCGCGATGCCCGCCTTGCCCCAGACGCCGTAGCGCTCGCGTCCCGTGAGCGCCATCACCAGCGCCACGAACAGTACCTCCGTGCCGACGAGCACCTGCGACGCCGTCACCGTCGTGTTGTTCACCGAGAGGAAATACGTCCAGAAGTGGATCGCGAGAAACGTGCCGCTGAGCAGGCACCAGAGCACGGTCCCTTTCGTCAGCGAGCGCAGCTCCCGCCGCCGCTCCGGACTGCCGAACACCGCGGGGACGAGCAGCAGCGTGACAAAGATCTTGCGGTACGCCGCCAGCACCAGCGACGGCGCGTTGCTCCAGCGCACGAAGAGCGACGCGGTGGAGACAAAGAACACCGCCAGCCATACCAGCGCCAGCGCGCGGCGGCGCTGACTGCGTTCGGGCGCGATTTCGGCGCGTTC
>CAMJGU010000034.1 GCA_946405325.1 uncultured Clostridia bacterium
AATCACAACCGAATTTATCAAATTGCAAGACTTGCTCAAGTTCGCGTCGCTGGTCTCCACCGGCGGCGAGGCAAAAATCGTCATCACCGAGGGCGAGGTCACCGTCAACGGCGAGGTCTGTACCCAGAGGGGCAGGAAGATTCGCCCCGGCGACGCCGTCTCGTATCACGGCAAGAACATCACGGTCGCGTATGCAGATCAATAGACTGACCTTACAGAACTTCCGAAACTATACCGAGCAGACCATTGACTTTGCCCCCGACAGCAACGTGATCGTGGGCGAAAACGCGCAGGGCAAGACCAATCTGCTCGAAGCGATCGTGTATCTCTCCTGCGCCCGCTCCAACCGCGCGCGTTCCGATCGGGAAATGGTGCGCTTCGGGGAAAACGAGGCGCGGATCGTCAGTGAAATAGACTCACGAGATAGGCAATTTTCTATTGAAATCAGTCTATTTCATGGCAAGCGCCGCAAAATGACCGTCAACAAAGTGCCCGCAAAACGCGCAAGCGAGTTGTCCGGCGTGTTGGGCACCGTCTTTTTCTGCCCCGAGGATCTGATGCTGATTCGGGACGGCGCGGCGGCACGGCGGCGGTTCATGGACCAATCCCTCTCCCAGCTGCGCCCGCGCTACGCCGCGGCGCTGACGGAGTACAACCGCCTGTACGAGCACAAGACCCGCATCCTCCGCGACAGCGAGGAGCATCCCGCTCTGCGGGACACTCTGCCGGAGTTCAACAGCCGCATGGCGATTGCCGGCGCGGTGCTGATCCACTATCGCGCGCGCTTCTGCGCAAGACTCGCGGAGTACGCCGCGGCGTCCCACAGCGAGTGCTCCGGCGGCAAAGAACAGTTGACTCTGCGATATGAAACCGTTAAGTCTATCACGGATCCCTTCGCCGAGCAGGGCGTTTTGATTGAGCAGCTGCTCGCCCATCAGCGCGATCACGCGCAGGCGGAGCTGGCGGCGCGGCTGTGTCTCTCCGGCCCCCACAAGGACGATATCGCGGTGGAGATCGGCGGCGAGAACGCGCGGCAGTATTCCTCGCAGGGCCAGACGCGGACGGCGGCGCTTGCCTTCAAGCTCGCGGAGCGGGACATCTATCAGGAGATCACGGGGCAATCCCCCATTCTGCTGCTCGACGACGTGCTCTCGGAGCTGGATCCCAAGCGGCAGGAGTTCGTGTTGAACCGCATCGGCGGCGGGCAGGTGTTCATCACCTGCTGCGAGGAGGATCGCCTTGGCTCGCTGGTCGCCGGTAAGGTGCTGCACGTGGAAAACGGGAGGGTTTTGTAATGTACCTCCACATCGGCAACAACCAGATGCTGCCCGAGCGGCGCATCATCGGCATCTTTGATCTGGAGATCACGTCCCAATCGAAGATCACGGCGGCGTTTTTGAAGAACGCCGAGCAGGAGGGCGTCGTGCTCGACGCGTGCGAGGACATCCCGAAGTCCTTTCTGGTCTGCGACCACCCCTATCACAAGCAGATCGTCTATCTATCACAGTTAAACAGCCGCACCCTTTTGGGCAGAGCTGAGGAACAGGAGAAAACCAAATGAGCGAAAACATCGATCAGAACATGGTAACCGCCGTATCGGAGGAGTACAACGCCTCGGAAATTCAGGTGCTGGAGGGTCTTGAGGCCGTCCGCAAGCGCCCGGGCATGTACATCGGCTCCACGTCGTCCAGCGGACTGCACCATCTGGTGTATGAGATCGTGGACAACTCCATCGACGAGGCGCTGGCGGGCTACTGCACCGAAATCACCGTCACCATCAACGCCGACGGCACGATCACGGTCGTGGACAACGGCCGCGGCATCCCCGTGGACGTGCAGGCGCAGACCGGCCGCCCCGCGTTGGAGGTCGTGTTCACCGTGCTGCACGCGGGCGGCAAGTTCGGCGGCGGAGGCTACAAGGTCTCCGGCGGTCTCCACGGCGTGGGCGCGAGCGTGGTCAACGCGCTCTCCGAGTGGCTCACGGTGCAGGTACACAAGGACGGCAAAATTCATGAAATGAAGTTCTCCCGCGGGCACATCACGCAGGAGATGACCGTCATCGGCACGACCGACCGAACCGGCACGACCGTCACCTTCAAGCCCGACCCCGAGATGTTCGAGGACACGGTCTATTCCTATGACGTCCTCCACACCCGTATGCGCGAGGAGGCGTTTTTGAACGCCGGTCTCAAGATCAGGACCATCGACCAGCGCGAAGGTCAGGAGCAGGAAGACGAGATGTGCTACGAGGGCGGCATTCGCGAGTTTGTCACCTTCCTCAACAAGTCCAAGGACGCCCTGCACGACAAGGTCATCTACATGAGCGGCCTCAAGGGCGACAGTTTTGCCGAGATCGCGCTCCAGTACAACGACGGCTATCAGGAGAACATCATCTCCTTTGCCAACAACGTCCACACGCCGGAGGGCGGTATGCACGAGACCGGCTTCAAGGCGGCGCTCACCCGCGTGCTGAACAACTACGGCGTCAAGGCGGGCATCATCAAGGGCGACGACAAGGTCAGCGGCGAGGACTGCCGCGAGGGCCTGACCGCCGTGATTTCCGTGAAGCTGACCGACGCGCAGTTCGAGGGGCAGACCAAGGCGAAGCTGGGCAACAGCGAAATGCGAACCCTCGTCGACAACGTGGTGAGCGACAAGCTGGACCAGTTTTTGGAGGAAAATCCCGCCGTCGCCCGCGCCATTCTCGACAAGGCGATGATGGCGAACCGCGCGCGCGAGGCGGCGAGAAAAGCCCGCGAGTCCATCCGCCGCAAGAGCGCGCTGGGCGGCGCGGCGATGCCGGACAAGCTCCGCGACTGCAACGAGAACAATCCCGAGCTCACCGAGATCTACATCGTCGAGGGCGACAGCGCGGGCGGCTCCGCCACCGACGGCCGCGACTCCCGCTTCCAGGCGATCCTGCCGCTGTGGGGCAAGATGCTGAACGTCGAAAAGGTCCGCGCGGATAAGATCTATGGCAACGACAAGCTCCAGCCCGTCATCGTGGCGCTCGGCGCGGGACTCGGCGAGGACTTCGACCTCAACAAGCTGCGCTATCACAAGGTCATCATCATGGCGGATGCCGATGTGGACGGCAGCCACATCCGCACGCTGCTGCTGACGTTCTTCTTCCGCTACATGCAGCCGCTCATTAAGGAGGGCTACGTCTACGCCGCGGTTCCCCCGCTCTACAAGCTCACGCGCGGCAAGACCACCCGCGTTGCGTTCTCCGACGAGGAGCGCGACCGCGTCAGCGCCGAGATGCGCGGGGACAACGCCAACGCGAAGATCGACATCTCCCGTTTCAAGGGTCTCGGCGAGATGGACCCCCACGAGCTGTGGGAGACCACGATGGACCCGGAGCGCCGCACACTCAAGCGCATCACGCTGGAGGACGCGCAGCGTGCGGACGAGACCTTCTCCGTCCTCATGGGCGAGAAGGTGGAGCCGCGCAAGGAGTTCATCGAGAGAAAGGCAAAGTACGCCGTCAACCTGGATTTCTGAGAGTTTTTCGGAGGGAGAGACTATGATCTGCAAAAAATGCGGCGCGATCGTGACCGAAGGCACCAAGACCTGCCCGAAGTGCGGCGCGTCCCTCGTCAGCGAGACGCCGGAATGCTCGGAAAAGAATCAGCTCATGGTACGCGTGCCGGGCAAGGGGCTGTACTTCATCGCCAACGACGAGCGCCTGTGCTTCTATGACGAAAGAACCAAAAAAGCCTCGGCGCTCACGAAGTGGAACAGCACCGTGTGCATGTGCGGCCTCGGCTATCACGAGGGAAAGATCTACTACTGGCAGGATTGCAGCGACAAGCGCTCCGACCAGTTCGGCATGCGGCTCATCGAGCGCGATCCCGACAGCGGCGCGAGCCGGACGCTGTGGGAGACCACGGAGGAGAGCTTCGAGAACTACCGCCTGAACGTGGGTCCGAAGATGGCGCGCGCGATCCTCTACGGTGGGTCGTACTACCTGCTCGACCACGCCGACCAGTCGCTCATGCAGGTGGAGCTGCCGGGCGGCGAGCAGGATAACCTCGAACTGCCGGACATGAAAAAGCAGCTCCCGCTCTACGACTGGGTCAAGCCCAAGGGCATCGTGGACGTGCGCAGCCCCGAAGATAACCTCGGCATTGACTTCACCGGTCTCGCCGTGGTGGAGGGCAAGCTGTACCTGTCCCTCGACGGCTGCGAGCTGTGCACCCTGCGCTTCCCGTTCAACCACCCCGAGGAGGTCAATTACCTCTCCATGAACGCCTGCACCAGCGTGCAGGATATGGAAAAGGGCGGTCTGCTCACGAGCGTGAACGGGCGCGTGTTCTCCTGCCCCGGCGCTTCGCTGGGCGGCGCGGAGCTGTGCCTCTACGAGATCAAGCCCGACGGGCACCTCATCAAGATGTTCAGCAGCACCGCCGCGGGCGTCAGCCTGATGAACAAGGCGGGCATGTGGTGGAAGCTGGACGACACCGTGTACATCGGACAGGTGGCAATGAACCTTGCCGAGCGCAAGTGGCACAAGCTCTCTCCCATCCTCTTTGACAAGAAGGAACACAAGGACAACGTCTTCGGCGAGGTTCGGGATTTCTTCCCCGTCCGCGGCGGCGTGTACCTGCTCAATGACTATGCCCTCTTCTTCGTGCCCTCCGACTGGGAGAGCAAGGCCAAGACCGTGACCGACCTTGCCCAGTTCGAGCTGGCGCGGCTGAAGAAGCTTTGATAGAAAGGATCATCCATCCATGGCACATAAAAACGTAGATTACGATCCCGAATCTTTGCGCTACCCCGAACAGAAGATCGTCCAGAGCGAGCTCGTCAAGGAGATGGAGACCTCCTACATTGAGTACGCGATGTCGGTCATCGTCGGGCGCGCGCTGCCGGACGTGCGCGACGGCCTGAAGCCCGTCCACCGCCGCATCCTCTACACCATGCACGAGGACGGGTTGACGTTTGACAAGGCGTTCCGCAAGTCCGTCACCACCGTCGGCGACGTGCTGGGCCGGTACCATCCCCACGGCGACGCGAGCGTGTACGACGCGCTGGTGCGTCTCGCGCAGAGCTTTTCGATGCGCTATCCGCTCATCGACGGCCACGGCAACTTCGGTACCGTGGACGGCGACCCCCCGGCGGCCTACCGTTACACCGAGGCGCGCATGGCGAAGATGGCGAACGAGATGCTCCGCGACATCGAGAAGGACACCGTCGACTGGGACCCCAACTTCGACGAGACCCGCAAGGAGCCGCGCGTGCTCCCCGCCCGCTTTCCGAACCTGCTCGTCAATGGCTCGAGCGGCATCGCGGTCGGCATGGCGACCAACATCCCGCCCCACAACCTCACCGAGGTCATCAACGCCTGCATCTGCGTGCTGGATAACCCCGAGGCGACGCTCTACGACCTCATGCAGCACGTCACCGGCCCGGACTTCCCCACCAAGGGCATCATCATGGGCCGCAGCGGCATCCGCGCCGCCTACGCCACCGGCCGCGGCAAGATCATTCTGCGTGCCCGAACGGAGTTTGAGGAGCTTCCGCAGAACCGAACGCGCATCATCGTGACCGAGCTGCCGTATCAGGTCAACAAGCGCATGCTCATCAAGAACATGGCGGATCAGGTCAACGACAAGCGGCTCGAGGGCATCAGCAACATCACCGACCAGAGCGACCGCGGCGGCATGCGCATCGTCATCGACGTCAAGCGCGACGCGAACCCGCAGGTGGTCTTAAACCGCCTGTTCGCGCAGACCCAGATGCAGACCAGCTTCGCCATCAATATGCTCGCGCTGGTGGACAACCAGAAGCAGCCGAAGATTTTGTCGCTGCGCCACATCATCGACGAGTACCTGACCTTCCAGGAGGAGCTGATCGTCCGCCGCACGCGCTACGACCTCAAAAAGGCGCAGGAGCGCGCGCACATCCTGGAGGGTCTGCTCATCGCGCAGGACCACATCGACGAGGTCATCAAGACCATCCGCGAGAGCTACGACGACGCGAAAGAGCGTTTGATGGAGAAGTTCTCCCTCTCGGACGTGCAGGCGCAGGCGATCTGCGACATGCGCCTGATCGCGCTGCAAGGCCTCAACCGCGAGAAGCTGCAGGCGGAGTACGACGAGCTGGAGAAGAAGATCGCGTACTACAACGAGCTGCTTGCCTCTGAGTCCATGATCCGCGGCGTCCTCAAGGACGAGCTGATCGAAATTCGCGACAAGTACGGCGACGAGCGCAAGACCGAGATCCAGGAGGTCGAGGACGAGATCGACATTGAGGACCTCATCGAGGAGGAGCAGTGCGTCTACACCCTCACCCACAACGGCTACATCAAGCGCACCGCCGCCGACGAGTACGCCGCGCAGCGCCGCGGCGGCAAGGGCGTGCGCGGCATGACCACCCGGGAGGAGGACTATGTGGAGGCGGTGTTCACCGCCAGCACCCACGACTACATCCTGTTTTTCACCAACAAGGGCCGCGTCCACCGCAAGAAGGGCTATCTCATCCCCGAGGCGGGCCGCGCGGCGAAGGGCACGAGCGTCGCGAACGTCCTGCCGCTCGACGAGGGCGAGCGCATCACCGCCGGCATCAGCGTCAAGACGCTGGACGTGGACGACCAGTACCTGTTCTTCGTCACGAAAAACGGCACGGTCAAGCGCACGCCGCTGCGCTCGATCAACACCCGCATGAAGGCGGGCATCCGCGCGCTGACGCTGGAGCAGGGCGACGAGCTGATCGAGGTCCGGCTCACCGACGGCAAACAGAACATGATCCTCATGACCCACGACGGCATGAGCATCTGCTTCGACGAGAACGACGTGCGCGTCATGGGCCGCGACGCGGTCGGCGTGCGCGGCATCCGCCTGCGCGACGATGACGACTATGTGGTCGGCGCCGCCCGCGCCCACGCCGGCAAGACGCTGCTGGCGGTCACGGAGAACGGCTACGGCAAGCGCACCGCCGTCGAGGAATACATGCGCGGCGACGAGCCGCAGAGCCGCGGCGGCAAGGGCCTCAAGGGCTATCAGGTCACGGACAAGACCGGCCCCGTGGTGGCGATCAAGGTTGTGGACGGCAATGAGGACCTGCTGCTGGTGTCCGACGACGGCAGCATCATCCGCACCGCAGTGGAGGACATCAGCACCTACTCCCGCGCGACGCAGGGCGTGCGCCTGATGCGCCTCGCCGAGGGGGTGAAGGTGATCTCGATTGCGAGGGCGGAGAAGGAAGAGGGCGAGGGTTCCTCGGAAGAGTAAGAGAGCGTTTCCTGAAACCGTTTCTCTTTTGGTCTTGCCCAAAAGAGAAATGGTTTCAGACTTCCGTAGAGAAAAAACGCTCTGGGGCGGCTTTTCTCTGATTTACTGCTGCCCTGCGCAGTACGGTACGCTGTTTTGTCCGAACGTCGCATTGACTTCCCTTGAACGCGGCTCCCCGCCGCCCCGCCTTTGATCAAGGCGGCAGTCGGTACGTCGTTCGTTTATCCTAAAGTACGTGGCACGCCCGACATATTCTCGTCGGGTGTGCCGAGGGCCGTTCTGCTTGCCCGAGGCAGGCATCGCCGCACGAAGAAAGGTCGTGTCGGCGGGGAGTTCATCGTCCTTGGAATTCGGCAAGACCGAACAGAGAAGAACCAATTTCGAGATCACAGTAAGGAAGCGAAATAATCACCATGTATGACGAACTGACACAGGTCGATATCGACAAGATGAAAGCGGAGCTGGAGGATCGGCGGCTGAACATCCGTCCCAAGATCATGGAGGATGTGAAGACCGCGCGCGCTTTCGGCGACCTCAGCGAGAACTACGAGTACAAGGCGGCAAAGGACGCCCAGCGCCGCAACGACAGCCGCATGCGCTATCTGGAGAAGATGATCGCCACGGCGAAGGTCGTCGACGTGCAGCAGAAGGCGG
>CAMJGU010000035.1 GCA_946405325.1 uncultured Clostridia bacterium
ACGGCTGCTCCCGCTGGCAGACCTACTGGAAGATCGTCTTCCCGCTGCTCAAGCCGACGGTCGCCACCGTCGCCATCATCAACGCGATGGCGTATTGGAACGACTATCTGCTCCCCAGTCTGGTGCTGACCAAGAAGGAGCTCTACACCATCCCCATCGCAACCCAGGCGTTCTACGGAACCTATTCGACGGATATCGGCCTCGTGATGGCGGCGCTGCTGCTCGCCATGCTGCCGATCCTGATCCTGTATGTGTTCCTGCAGCGCTACATCGTGCAAGGCGTCACCGCCGGCGCGGTCAAGGGCTAAAACCCAAATTGTGTGTGTTGTTTTCCCCGTCCCTCTGTTGGGGCGGGGAAACTTCTTGCCAAATCCCGAGTAAAGAGGTATGCTATGTTCAGACGCATCTTCGACATGGAAAATCCGCTCATGCGGGCACTGGGCGCCATCTGCGATCTGCTGGTGTTCAACATCCTCACGGCGATATGCTGCCTGCCGGTCGTGACGGCGGGCGCGGCGCTGACCGCGCTCAGCGGGCAGATGCTGCGCTACATCCGGGGCGAGGACTCCGGCGTGGTGCGCCCGTACTTCCGCGCCTTCCGCGCGAATATCAAGCAGGGCTCACTGCTGGGCCTGCTGTTTCTCGCGGCTGCCGCCGTCTTTTTCGTGGACTACCAGATGGCTGTTGCGGTCATGCCGCCGCTGCGCGTTGCGGTGGTCGCCGCCGCGCTGATCGTCGGCGCCATCGCGCTCTATGCCTTCGCGCTCTCCGCACGCTATGAAAACACCCTCTGGAACACCCTGAAAAACGCCGCGTCCCTCTCCGTCGCGTTCTTCCCTAAGACGCTGGGGATGCTGCTCTTCACCGTCGGACTGTGGGTCGTCTGTCTCAACTTCTTTCAATTTGCGCTGCCCGTTCTGATGATGTTCGGGCTGTCGCTGCCCGCCTACATCTGCGCGCTGCTGCTCGACGGCGTGTTTCAGAAGATCGAGCCTGAAAACGACAATAAGGAATCAGACCAATGAGTATTCTTTTTGATAAAAATAACAAAACGTATACCATTCACACCCGCCGCACGACCTATCAGATGCAGCTTGCGCCCACGGGCCACCTGCTGCACCTCTACTACGGCCGTCGGGCGGAGGGAACGTTCGATTACCTGATCCGCTCCCGGGACTGCGGATTTTCGCCCAATCCCTATGAGCTGCGCTATCAGCGGGAGTGGTCGCTGGACACGCAGATGCAGGAGTACAGCGGCTCGATGAACGGAGACTATCGTTTGAGCTCCGTCCGGTGCGCGGCGGAGAACGGCGTGCGCGGCGCGGATCTGCGCTATGTGCGCCATGAGATCACCGCGGGCAAGTATGCGCTCCGCGGCCTGCCTGCCGCCTTTGCCCGCGACGGCGAGGCGGAGACGCTATCCGTCACGCTCGCGGATGAGGCGGTCGGACTCGAAGTGGAACTCCTCTACGGCGTCTATGAGGCGCAGGACGTGATCACCCGCGCCGTGCGCATGAAGAACATCGGCATCGGCGCACTGCGGCTTCAAAAGGCGGCGTCGCTGTGCCTCGACCTGCCCTTTGGCGACTGGGAGCTGCTGCACTTCCACGGGCGGCACTGCATGGAGCGCCAGAGCGAGCGCGTCCCGCTGATGACCGGCATCCAGACCGTCGGCTCCAAGCGCGGCATGTCCAGCCACCAGCACAATCCCTTTGTGATCCTCTGCGACCGCGCGGCGACCGAGGACGCGGGGGAGTGTTACGGCGTTATGCCGGTGTACTCCGGCAGCCACAAGACGGAGATCGAGCGCGACCAGATGGGCGCGGTGCGCCTCGTCAGCGGGATCCAGGACGAGGACTTTTTGTGGACACTCGACCCCGGCGAGACGTTCGACGCGCCGGAGGTGCTGCTGAGCTTCAGTTATGAGGGGCTTGCGAAGCTGTCCCAGACCTACCACCGATTTATCCGCGATAACCTGTGCCGCAGCAAGTTTTCCAACGCGCCGCGCCCCGTGCTGCTCAACAGCTGGGAGGCGTGCTACTTTGACTTTGACGCGGACAAGCTGCTCGCCCTCGCCCGCGAGGCGAAGGACTTGGGCGTGGACATGCTGGTACTGGACGACGGCTGGTTCGGCGAACGCAACGACGACCTGCGCGGCCTCGGAGACTGGTTTGTGAACGAGAACAAGCTCCCCGGCGGTCTTGCGCCGCTGATCCGCAGGATCAACGGCCTCGGCCTCAAGTTCGGCATCTGGATCGAGCCGGAGATGGTCAACGAGGATTCCGGCCTCTACCGCGCGCACCCGGACTGGGCGCTGACCGTGCCGGGCCGCGGCCCTGCCATGGGGCGCGACCAACTGGTACTGGACATGGGGCGGAACGATGTGGTAGACTATCTCTACGGTGTGCTTTCCAATCTTTTGCGGGACAATCCCATCGAGTACGTCAAGTGGGATTTCAACCGCGGCCTTGCGGACGTGTACAGCCGCGTGCTGCCGCCGGAGCGGCAGGGCGAGGCGGCGCACCGCTATGTGCTGGGCATGTATGACCTGCTGGAGCGGCTGACCACAGCGTTCCCCGACGTGCTGTTCGAAGGCTGCGCCGGCGGCGGCGGACGCTTCGACGCAGGGATGCTTGCCTATGTGCCGCAGATCTGGTGCAGCGACAACACCGACGCGGTGGAGCGGCTGGCGATCCAGTACGGCACGTCCTTCGGCTATCCCGTCTCGTCCATGGGCGCGCACGTTTCGGCGTCGCCCAACCATCAGACCGGCCGCAGCACGCCGCTGGAGACCCGCGCGGTGGCGGCGATGTCCGGCACGTTCGGCTATGAGCTGAACCCCGCACAGCTCGGCGCAGAGGAGAAAGAAGCGATCCGCGACCAGTTGGCACGCTTCCGGAAGTATGACGCGCTGATCCGCGGCGGCGATTACTACCGCCTGACCGACCCGCGCGACGCAAAGCGCATTGCTGCGTGGCAGTTTGTCACGCCGGACAAGAGCGAGGCGCTGCTCAGCGTGGTCGTCACGCACCCGGAGGCAAATCCGCGTCCGCTGCATCTGCGGCTCAAGGGGCTCGACCCGGACGCCATGTATGCCGCGGACGGCATGGATCGTGTTTACAGCGGCGCGGCGCTGATGTACGGCGGCTGGACGCTGGAGGCACTGTTCGGCGACTATCCGTCCGCGCAGCTGCATTTTCAAAAAGTGTAAGGAGAAACCAAGATGGACAAAAAGAACCGCCGGCTGGCATACTCCGCGCTGTTTCTGGCGCTGGCGTTGGTGCTGCCGTTTCTGACGGGGCAGATCCCCACCATCGGCAAGGCACTTTCGCCCATGCACATTCCGGTTATGCTCTGCGGCTTCCTCTGCGGGCCGCTGTGGGGCGCCGCCGTGGGCGCCGTTGCGCCGCTGCTGCGCTCGGTGCTCTTTGGTATGCCCGCCATGTTCCCCGGCGGCGTGGCGATGACCTTTGAGCTGGCGACCTACGGCGTCCTCTCCGGATGGCTGTACCGCCTGCTGCCGCGCAAGCCGTGGAGCATCTACGTCTCCCTGTTGGCGGCGATGCTGGGCGGACGCCTCGTCTGGGGCGCGGCGCGCTTCGCGCTGGCGGGGCTTTCCGGCTCGGAGTTCCCATTCTCGGCGTTCCTCGCGGGCGCGGTGACGGGCGCGATCCCCGGCATCGTCCTGCACATCGTGCTGATCCCGCTGCTGGTGATGGGGCTGGAACGGGCCAAGCTGACACTCGATTAAAACAAAAAATCGGAACGGTCAAACCGTTCCGATTTTTTGTTGTGGGATGGTCACGCCCAGCGCTTCATCGCCTCGTCGATGAGCTTGACCGCGTAAGCGATCTTCTCGTCGTCGGCGGGCGTGTAGTTTGCGAGCGGCGCGCGGACGCCGCCGATGTCCAGGCCCTCGCGGCGGCGCAGCACCTCTTTGATGCTGGCGTACATATTGCACTTCGGCGCGCAGAGTGCGTAAATGATGTTGTCCACATCGTATTGCAGCTTGCGCGCATCGTCCAGCTTGCCGGCCTTTGCCAGCCCATAGAGCTTCAAAATCAGCTCCGGCATCGCGCCGTAGGTGCCGCCGATGCCGCCGTCCGCGCCCATGATGAGGCCGGAGATCAGCTGCTCGTCCGGGCCGTTGAACACGACGAAGTCGCGGCCGTTCTTCGTGCCCTCGTCCTTGAACATCTGAATGTCCTGCACGGGCATGGATGAATTCTTGACGCCGATGACGCGGGGATTTTTCAGCATCTCACGCAGCAAGGGCATCGTGAGCGCCACGCCCGCGAGCTGCGGGATGTTGTAGATGATAAAGTCGGTGTTGGGCGCGGCGGCGCTGATGTCGTTCCAGTAGCCCGCGATGGACGCCTCGGGCAGATGGAAGTAGATCGGCGGAATGGACGCGATGGCGTCCACGCCCAGCTTCTCCGCGTGGCGCGCCAGCTCCTGCGAATCGCGGGTGTTGTTGCACGCGACGTGGGCGATGACCGTCAGCCGCCCCTGTGCGGCGTCCATGACGTTCTCGAGCACCAGCTTGCGGTCGGCGACGCTCTGATAGATGCACTCGCCGGAGGAGCCGCCGACGTACACGCCCTTGACGCCCTTTTTAATCAGGTGCTCCGTCAGCGCGCGGGTGCGCGCACCGGACACCTCGCCTTTTTCATCATAGCAGGCGTAGAACGCGGGGAAAATGCCCTGATATTTTGCTACATTGCTCATGGGAATCAGACCCTCTCTCAATCGTAAACTTGAATTTTGAAGACCACCTTGGACACCGGCTCCGGTTTGTCGACCGCGATTTTGAGCCGGTGCGCGTCGCCGGGGAACACGACGAGAAAATCGCCGGGGCGCAGCAGGACGCTCTGCTCCGCGTCGCCGTGGTAGCCGTAGAAGTCGCCCTTGCTCTCGTCCATCGTCAGCACCTCGGGGTTGGCGATGTCCACGCGCTCGCAGCCCTTGACCATGACGTGGATGTCGAGATACTTTTTGTGCGCCTCAAAGAACGTCTCCTCAAAGGGCACCGTGTCGTAGTCGAAGCGCGTCACATAGAGCGCGTCGCCCTCCAGCTTCTGCGTCTCGGTGCCGACGGAGGCGAGGAACTCGTCGGTGAGGCAGTCCAGCGCCCGGTCAAGCCGGGGATGGATGCCGCGATACGCCGCGGCGTCTTTGTTTCTTGCCAATATCATGCGCTCACCCCTTGACGGCGCCCATCGTGATGCCCTGTGTGAAGTACTTCTGGAAGATCAGGAACACGATGATGATCGGCACGGACGCGAGCGCCGCGCCCGCCATGATGAGGCCGTAGTCCGTGGAGTTCTCCGCCTGCATCGTCGCGATACCGAGGGAGATGGTGAGGTTGGCGTTGCTGGTGAGCATGATCAATTGCATGAAGTAGTCGTTCCACGAGTTGATGAACGTGAAGATCGCCAGCGCGCCGATACCGGGCTTGATGATCGGCACAACCACGCTCGTGAACGTGCGCAGCTCGCTCGCACCGTCGATGCGCGCGGCCTCCAGCATTTCGCCGGGGATGCCCTCGGAGAACTGCTTCATCAGGAACACGCCGAACGGCCAGCCGACGGTCGGGAAGATGACCGCCCAGATATTGTCATAGAGGCCGAGGCTCGAAATCTCACGAATGAGCGGGATCAGAATGACCTGCTTGGGCAGCGCCATCGCCGCGACGATCAGCGAGAAGATGAGATAGCGCCCGCGGAAGCGCTTCTTCGCCAGCGCGTAGCCCGCCGCGGCGGCGGTGATGCAGGTGAGCACCATCGCCATGACCGCCATGAACACGGTGTTGACCAGCCAGCGGATGGCGGCGGGGACCGTCGAACCCACAACCTTGAGCTTCGTGAACGGGATCGGCAGCTCGTAGAGCGGCGCGCTGCGCTTGGTGAACAGCACCTGGAAGTTGCGCAGCGTGAACTCATGCGGGAACCACTCCGGCGTGGTGGCGTTGATCGCCGCCGGAGTCTTGAGCGCACCCGTCAGGATCCAGTAGAGCGGGAACGCGAAGAGGATGGCGAAGATGATGAGCAGAATGATCGAGATGACCTTGTAAGCGGTGATTTTCCTGACGCCTGTATTCATATCCGCACCCCCTCACTTTTCTTTCGCCAGCCGGAACTGCACCGCGGAGAGCAGTCCGATGAAGATGGCGAGGATCACGCCCATCGCGTTGCCGTAGCCGAAACGGTACAGCTTGAAGGCGGTATAGTAGATGTAGTACATGACGGTCTCGGTGGCATAGTTCGGACCGCCGGAGGTCAGCAGCTGGATCAGCGCAAAGCACTGGAAGCTGTTGATCGTCGTGATGACGAGGATATAGAGCGTGGTGGGCATGATGAGCGGCCAGCGGATCTTCCAGAAGCTCTGGAGATCGGTGGCGCCGTCCACCTCCGCCGCCTCCACCAGCGTCGCGTCCACGTTGCCGAGCGCCGAGACGTACAGCACGATGGGCTGACCGACGGAGGTCGTCAGCAGAATGATGATGATGCCCCACAGCGCAAAGCGCTGGTCGCCGAGCCAGTTGATGTTCTGGTCGATGACGCCCATGCCCTTTAAGACATAGTTGAGCACGCCGTAGTAGTTGTTGTAGATCCATTTCCACACCACCGTGACGGCGACGGAGCCGGTGACCACGGGAAGGTAGAAAATGATGCGGAACAGGCTCATGATGGAGTCCTTCATGCGGTAGATGGCGGACGCCACCCACAGCGAGAAGATGCACACCACCGGCACGCTGACGAACACGATGACAAACGTGTTTTTCAGCGCCTTGAGGAACACGGGATCCTTCCACAGCTCCACATAGTTCGCGAAGCCGACGAACACATCCGGCGTGTTCTGGTTCATATTGGAGTCAAAGAAGCTGGTGTAGACGCACAGCACCATCGGGATCACAACGAACCCGACGAAGAAGATCAGGCTGGGCAGCATAAAGAGGTAGCCCGCGATGTTCTCCCTCCGTGCCAGCGCGCGGCTCATACTGGGTTGATTGGCCAAGGCGAAAACGCCCCCTCTCGGAGAAAATGAGGAATCCCCCCGCCCCGCGTGGGGCGGGGGGATTCCCGGTTCAAGCCTTTAGATGTTCTGCCTGCGAAATCAGGTGCCGGCGTTCGCCTCGGCACAGAACTGGTCGACGGCGGCCTTGATGGCAGCCTCGCTGCCGTCGCTCTGGCCGACCTGCTGGAGCATATTCCACCACGCGGTGCGCGCCTGCGCCCAGCCGGTGGTGACCTGATAGTAGTCGCCCAGCATCGGCATCAGCTTGTTGTACTCGCCCATGATCGGGTTGTCGCTCCACGCGTCCACGGTGCTGCGGGCGGGGAAGAAGTTCGCCGCGCGGACGGCGTCCACGGTGTGGTCGCTGTCGCACATGAACTGGATGAACTGCTTCGCGGCGTCGATCTTGCCCTGGTCGCCGTTATCGAAGATACCGAAGCCCCAGATACCGCCCTGCAGCTTGGCATTGCCGTCCTCGGACGGGAACGCCATGAAGACGATGTCGTCGCCGCTGAGCGTCTTGCCGGCGCCGGTGTCGGCGGAGTTGGGGTTGAGCTGCTGCGCGATGTTCCAGCAGAACGCCATCTTCAGCGTGCCGTTGTAGAACAGCGCGATCTCGTCGCCGCCGACGAGGGAGGGATCGTAAGCGATGCCCTTGAGGTCATAGAGCTCCTTGAGCGCCTGGATGTTCTTCGCATCGTCCCAGGTGTACTTGGTGTGCTCGGCGTTGGTGAAGGTGCCGCCGTAGAGGTTGTTCACCAGCGCGCGGGTGCCCTGGTCGCCGCCCTGACCGGAGCAGTACACGGCACCGACGGTGCCGCCGAACTTCGCCTCAAGGGCGTTGACGGCATTGATGAACTGCT
>CAMJGU010000036.1 GCA_946405325.1 uncultured Clostridia bacterium
CACATCCCGGACGCGAGCTGGCTCGCGCGCTATTGCGAAAACGTGCCGGAGGCGGCGTATCGCCTCGCGGAGGCGTTCTGGCCCGGGCCGCTGACGATGATTTTGCCCAAAGCGCCCATGGTGCCGCTGCGCACCACCGGGGGGCTTACTACCGTCGGCATGCGCTGCCCCGATCACGCGGTGACCCGCGCGATCATCGCCGCCGCGGGCGTGCCCGTCGCCGCGCCGAGCGCCAATACCTCGGGCCGGCCGAGCTGCACCACCGCCGCCCACGTCCGCGCGGACATGGACGGGAAGATCGACGGCGTGGTGGACGGCGGCGACTGCGCCGTGGGCGTGGAGTCCACCATCGTCGACCTGACCGTGACCCCGCCGCGGCTGCTGCGCCCCGGCGGACTGCCGCTCGAAAAGCTGCAAGCGGTCTTGGGCGAGGTCGCGCTCGACAAGGCGGTGACGCAGCAATTGTCGGCGGGGGAGCAGCCCCGGGCGCCGGGTATGAAGTACCGCCACTACGCGCCGAAAGCGCCGGTCACGGTCGTAACGGGCAGTCCCGCCGAAAGCGGGCGCTATCTCCGCGCGAACGTTCCCGACGGCGCGGGCTTGATCCTGTTCGACGAGTACGCGCCGCTGTTCCCGGCGAACGAGGTGCGCACCATCGGCTCTCGCCGTGACAAGGCGGAGCAGGCGCGGCGCGTGTTCGACGCCCTGCGGTCGTTCGACGACACCGACGTTTCGGAGATCTACGCCCAGTGTCCGGACAGCGAGGGGCTGGGGCTCGCGGTGGGGAACCGGCTCAAAAAGGCGGCGGGCTTTCACACCGTGGACGCGCACGACGGCAAATTCGTCGTCGGCCTCACCGGACAGACCGGCGCGGGCAAGACCAGCGTGCTCCGCGCGCTCGCGGCGCAGGGCGCGTACACCGTGGACTGCGACGCGTTCTACTACGAGCGGCTGCGCGACGACACGGCGCTGCAAGCGGAGCTCGACGCTGCGTTCCCCGGCGTGCTGCACGATGGGGAGTTGGATCGGCAAACGCTGGGTACCATGGTATTCGGCGACGCGGACGCGCTCGCGCGGCTCGACCGGATCGTGCGCCGCCACCTTCCCCGCGCGGCGGCGAGGGCGATCGCCGCGTCGGAGGCGCGTACCGCCGCCATTGACGCGATCAAGCTCTTCGAGAGCGGGCTTGCCGCGCTGTGCGATCAGACGGTGGCGGTCACCGCGCCGGAGGACGTGCGCGTGCGGCGCATCATGCACCGCGACGGCATCGACGAAGCGCGCGCCCGCGCAAGGGTGCGGGCGCAAAAGTACGAGGCGTTCTACCGCGAGCGCTGCGACGCGGTGTTTGAGAACGATTACCCGAGCGCGGACGCGGCGGAGACCGCCGCGAGGGAATTTGTACAAAACCTGCTGCCATAGGCTCCCTTTGTGAAAGGGAGCTGGCGCGCGAAGCGCGACTGAGGGATCGGCGATACCATGCGGGCTTCGATCCCCCCAGTCGGCTGCGCCGACAGCCCCCTTTTCGAAAGGGGGCCTTTTGGGCGGTTTGATATTTTTCAACAGACACAGCAAGGAGGATACACAATATGTCTGGAAACAAGAAAAACGAACTGGCAGAAAAGCTGCTCTATCAGCCGAAAAACGGCTACGACCGCCTGAGCGCCGCCGAGGAGAAGGCGATGAACGCCTACTGCGAGGACTACAAGGCGTTCCTCGACCACGGCAAGACCGAGCGGCTGTGCGTGGAGTACTGCGTGGAGCTGGCGGAGAAGCGCGGCTTCAAGCCCTACACCCCCGGCATGAAGCTCAAGGCGGGCGACAAGGTCTACTGCAACAACCGCGGCAAGGGCATCATGCTTGCCGTCATCGGCACCGAGCCGCTCTCGAACGGCGCGAACATCGGCGCGGCGCACACGGACTCCCCGCGCCTCGACTTAAAGCCCCGCGCGCTCTATGAGGACGCGGAGATGGCGTACTTCAAGACCCACCACTACGGCGGCATCCGCAAGTACCAGTGGGTGACCATCCCGCTCGCGCTCCACGGCGTCGTGATGCTCGCGGACGGCTCCAGCGTCACCGTCCACATCGGCGAGGAGCCGGGCGAGCCGCAGTTCATCATCAACGACCTGCTGCCGCACCTCGGGCGCGAGCAGAGCAAGAAGCCGCTGGGCGAGGCGATCCCCAGCGAGAGCCTGAACGTGCTCATCGGCTCGCGCCCCATCGGGGATGAGGATGTCAAGAGCCGCTTCAAGCTGGGCGTTTTGCAGCTGCTGAACGAGAAGTACGGCATCACCGAGGAGGACTTCATCTCCGCGGAGCTGGAGGTCGTCCCCGCGGGCAAGTGCTCCGACGTGGGCTTTGACCGCAGCTTCATCTCCGGCTACGGCCACGACGACCGCGTGTGCGCCTACGCGGAGCTCGCGGGCATCTTCGACGCGAAGAAGCCCAAAAAGACGGCGGTGTGCATCTTCGCGGACAAGGAGGAGATCGGCTCCGAGGGCGTCAGCGGCATGCAGAGCGAGGCGTTCGAGTGGTTCATGGGCGAGCTGTGCAAGACGCAGGGCGTCGATCTTCGCGACTGCTTCGCGCACTCGTTCTGCGTCAGCGCGGACGTGACGGCGGCGTACGATCCCAACTTCGCGGACGTGTACGACAAGAAGAACGCCGCGTTCATCAACTACGGCGTGGGCCTTTGCAAGTACACCGGCAGCGGCGGCAAGTCCGGCGCGAGCGACGCCTCCGCCGAGATCGTGGGCAAGCTGCGCAAGCTCTTAAACGACAACGGCGTATTCTGGCAGATGGCGGAGCTGGGCAAGACCGACGCCGGCGGCGGCGGCACGGTGGCGAAGTATATGGCGCACCGCAACATCGACACCATCGACGCGGGCGTGCCGGTTTTGAGCATGCACGCCCCCCGCGAGACGGTCGCGAAGCTTGACTGCTACATGACCTACAAGATGATGCGCGTCGTGTTCGAGCAGGCGTAAGGATACGCTTGACAAGGCGGACGGCAGCCGCTATAATGGCACAAAAAAGGGAGGTGTCTGCGGTGCTGGACGAAAAAGATCTGCAGGCGATCCGCGAAATCGTCAAGGAGAGCCAGAGCCAGTTGATCGCGTTCATCGAGGCGGATGTGTATCCGCGGATCAATCTGGCTTACGACGGCCATAAACTGACGCAGGAGCAGGTCGCGGAGCTGCGCATGGACATTGCGAGGATCGAGTCCAGACTGCTGCACCATGACGCCGAGCTGATCGACCTGCGGCTCGCAAAGTAACGGAAAAGAACGACAAAAGGGAGAGGCGGCAGCCTCTCCCTTTTGAAACCCTCTCGGGGGTTATGGGCGTGTTTTGGCTGGGAAAACAAAAGCGTAGTTTTGCGCGTCTTCCAATGCGTCTTTGAGAATCGTTTTTGCTTTTCCGATGTTTTGCGCTTCCAGTTCTTCCAGCGCAAGCTGCATCTGGTTTGTCAAAAAGTTAAATACGGATAACTCGCGTTCCATTTTTTCACCCCTTGTTATGCGTCAAAATTTCGTCAATTCTCCTTTGCAGTATAAAATGACGCTATTATTTTGTCAATACTTCGTCTGGAGGTTGACAAAATGACGGATAACAAAAGCAGATACACGCTGCGCGTGGAACAGGAACTTCTGGACAAGCTGGGTTACATCGCGGAGTTTGAGGGGAGGACAAAGAACCGCGAGTTGGAGCAGATGATTAAAAAGCGCATTGCCGCCTTTGAAAAAGAACACGGGAAAATCGAATTCAGCTAATCCCCCAGAGGGATTCAAAAGGGAGAGGCCGCGGCCTCTCCCTTTTGTTGTTGAGGATATATCTTCCATAAAAGCGCCTTTCTCTTTTGGGGAAGTCTGAAACCGCGTTTTCTCTTTCCAAGAGAAAGAGAAAAGGCGGTGTCAGGTACGCATTTTTTTGCGCTTTTGGCAAACCCTACCTGAAACACCATTCAGGAGGCCATGCCATGATCTACGGTTCCAAAGCAACCAAGACAGAAGCCGAAAACGATACCAAAACCGGCCCCATCCAGCCGCTCATCGACCTCGGCTCGACGACGCTCCGAACCAAGCGCGGCAATATCCACTGCCTCACCATCGTCGGGCAGATCGAGGGGCATATGTCCCTGCCGAACGGCGCGAAGGCGACCAAGTACGAGCATGTGCTGCCGCTGCTCGCGGGACTGGAGGCGGACGAGGACACCGACGGCGTGCTGTTCCTGCTCAACACCATGGGCGGGGACGTGGAGGCGGGGCTTGCCATCGCGGAGCTGATCGCGGGCATGAGCAAGCCCACGGTGTCGCTGGTGCTCGGCGGGGGACACTCCATCGGCATCCCGCTGGCGGTGGCGAGCCGCCGCACCTTCATCGCCCCCAGCGCGTCCATGACCGTGCATCCCATCCGCATGAGCGGCACGATGATCGCCGCGCCGCAGACCTACCACTACTTCAGCCGGTTGCAGGAGCGCATCGTGCGCTTCGTGACCAAGAACTCGAATATCACCGAGGAGACCTTCACCGCGCTGATGATGGCGTCGGGGGATATGGCGGCGGACGTCGGCAGCGTCATCTACGGCGACGAGGCGGTGGCGTGCGGACTCATCGAGCGCATCGGCACGCTCTCCGACGCGCTGGGCGCGCTTTACGATGAGATCGGACGGAAAACGACCGAAACCTGACCAACCGGCCTAAGGCATAATGCACAAGACCCACCCGAACGGTGGGTCTTGTTTTTTACACCGCGGCGGCGTACAATATGCGCGGATTTTCGACAGGGGAGGCGGCGGCATGGCGCGGGAACTGGAATTTTATCAGCAGGCGGAGCGGAGCATCGTCAAGAAGTACCGCCGCGAGCTGTGGACGCCGTTCATCACCGCCGTCCAGCGCTACGAGCTGGTGCGCGAGGGCGACAAGATCGCGGTCTGCGTCTCCGGCGGCAAGGACTCCATGCTGCTCGCAAAATTGATGCAGGAGCTGCATCGACACGGGCACACGCCGTTCGAGGTCGTGTACCTCTGCATGGACCCCGGCTACAATGCCGCCAACCGCGCGCGCATCGAGGAAAACGCCGAGAAGCTCCGCGTCCCGCTCACGATCTTTGAAAGCGACGTGTTCGAGGTCGCGAACGCGCAGGATCACTCGGCGTGCTACCTCTGCGCGAAGATGCGCCGCGGGCACCTCTACGCCAAGGCGCGGGACTTAGGCTGCAACAAGATCGCGCTGGGTCACCACTTCAACGACGTGATCGAGACGACGGTGATGGGTATGTTCTGGAGCGGGATGCTCCAAGCCATGCCGCCGAAGCTGCATTCCCAGAACTTCCCCGGCATGGAGCTGATCCGCCCGCTCTACCGCGTGCACGAGGACGACATCATCGCGTGGGCGAGGCACCACGACCTGCAATTTCTCCAGTGCGCCTGCCGCTTCACCGAGGCGAGCGCCCAGAACGAGCATCTGAGCAAGCGCAAGGAGATCAAGGCGCTGCTGCGGCAATTAAAGGAGGAGAACCCCAACGTGGAAAAGAGCGTGTTCAACGCGCTCCACACGGTGAACATCGACACCTTCCCCGGCTGGAAGCGGAACGGGGAGGAGCACAGCTTTTTGGAGCGCTATTGACAGTTATGATATAATTGATCTGTTGCGAACATCCCAACTTTTGAGGAGGACATCCACCATGAGCACCAATGATAGACGCGTCGGAACCGTATCCCGGGGCATCCGCTGCCCCATCATCCGTCAGGGCGACGACATCGCCGCCATCGCCGCGCAGAGCGTATTGGAGGCGGCGGACGCCGAGGGCTTTGCGCTCCGCGACCGCGACGTGATCGCCATTACCGAGTCCGTCGTCGCCCGCTCCCAGGGCAACTACGCCAGCGTCGACGACATTGCCGCGGACGTGCGCGCGAAGCTCGGCGGCGAGACCGTGGGCGTCGTGTTCCCGATCCTCTCCCGCAACCGCTTCGCGATCCTGCTGCGCGGCATCGCCAAGGGCTGCAAGAAGGTGGTCATCCAGCTCTCCTATCCCTCCGACGAGGTGGGCAACGCGCTCGTGAGCCTCGACGCCGTGGACGAAGCGGGCGTCAACCCGTACAGCGATGTTTTGAGCGCGGCGCGTTTCCGCGAGCTGTTCGGCGAGCCGAAGCACGAGTTCACCGGCGTCAACTACGTCGCGTACTACACCGAGCTCGTGGAGGGCTGCGGCGCCGAGTGCGAGATCATCTTCGCCAACCACGCGACGGATATTTTGCAGTACACCGACTGCGTGCTGACCTGCGACATCCACACCCGCGCGCGGAGCAAGCGCCTTTTGAAGGCGGCGGGCGCGAAGAAGGTCTACGGCCTCGATGAGATTCTGAACGCGCCGGTGAACGGCAGCGGCTGCAACGAGAAGTACGGCCTGCTCGGCTCCAACAAGTCCACCGAGGACACGGTCAAGCTGTTCCCGCGCGACTGTCAGGGCGTGGTGGAGGACGTGCAGAAGCGCATCCTCGCCGCCACGGGCAAGCACGTGGAGGTCATGGTCTACGGCGACGGCGCGTTCAAGGACCCGCAGGGCAAGATCTGGGAGCTCGCCGACCCCGTCACGTCCCCGGCGTACACCGACGGCCTGATCGGCACGCCGAACGAGCTGAAGCTCAAGTACCTCGCGGATGACAAGTACAAAGACTTGTCGGGCGAGGCGCTGCGCGACGCCATCAGCGCGGACATTCGCGCGAAGCAGGGCTCGCTCGTGGGCAAGATGGCGACCGAGGGCACGACCCCCCGCCAGCTCACCGACCTGATCGCGTCGCTGTGCGACCTCACCTCCGGCAGCGGCGACAAGGGCACGCCCATCGTGCTGGTGCAGGGGTATTTTGATAATTATACCAACTGAGGGGGCGTTTCCTGAAACCATTTCTCTTTTCGTCTTGCCGAAAAGAGAAACGGTTTCAGACTTCCAAAGAGAAAAGGGCGCCTGGCGGGTCAGTGCAGATCGAATTTGCGGCTTTGGTTCTGAGGACGGTACGCTGTTTTCCAACGCTGCATTGACACTGCAATGCGCCGCCTGCCCGGCGGCATGACCTTTCCTTATGCTGGAATACCTGCCACGCACCTTGGGATAAACGAACGACGTACCAAGGCGATTCCCAGAACACGGCGGGGCGGCGGGGAGCCGCATACGAGGGAAGTCAATTCGACTTACGAAAACAGCGTCCCGTATCCGGAACGAACCCACAGATCAACAGAAACCTTCCGACAAGCGTCTTTCTCTTTTGGGGAAGTCTGAAACCGCGTTTTCTCTTTCCAAGAGAAAGAGAAAAGGCGGTGTCAGATACTTGCACGGTTTGGGCAAGACCAAAAGAGAAACGGTTTCAAGGTATCGAGTAATCAAGGAGGTGACGCAGTCACATGCAAAGACCCCTTGCGGATGAGATCCGCCCGCAATCCCTCGACGAGGTGGTGGGGCAGAAGCATTTGATCGGCCCGGGCGGGATGCTGCGCCGCCTCATCGAGTCCGGCACGAGCGCGAACATGATCTTCTACGGGCCGTCCGGCACCGGCAAGACCACCATCGCGAACATCATCGCGTCGCGCACCAACAAGACGCTGCACAAGCTCAACGCCACCACCGCGTCGCTCTCCGACGTGAAGGACATCATCGCCGACGTGGGGACGCTGCTCGCCCCCGGCGGGGTGCTGCTCTACCTCGACGAGATCCAGTACTTCAACAAAAAGCAGCAGCAGAGCCTG
>CAMJGU010000037.1 GCA_946405325.1 uncultured Clostridia bacterium
CCCCCTGTTTTGCCATCATATAAAAAGTAGGGTTTCCGGTTTCCAGAAACAGTCCAAGATAGCCGTCCATGTCATCACCTCAGGTTTAGCATGGGCGAAAATCCCGCGGTTATGGTTGGTAAGTCCTGTCATTCCCGCATGTGCGGAAACAGCGGATTGCCGGCATAGGCAAGCGCGTACTGCACATCGCGCCATTGTACCATGCGGTCCTGGTATTCCTCCGGCACCTGCGGCCACACTTCCTTTGCCGCGTTCATGAACAGTCTGGCGCGCCGCATGGTATAAAACGGCTCCACATTTTCCCGAAGCCACTGATAATACCCGCTCAGCCGAAAGCCCAGCCGCTCCAGCACATGCACGCCGAAGAGCGTGTTGCCCTCGATTTCTTCCTCCGGCTCATTTCCGTAGTTGGTCCAGATCAGATAGTCCGTGCTGCTCATCGTCAGCAGCTCTTCCGTCGTCCAGTCGGCGGAGGTGGAAATCGCCACGCGGCCCAAAGATTCATAAACCGAACCGGCGGGTGTGCTCAGATTCGGCAGATGATCGCCCCAAAAGACGATCATCACCTTGTCGTCCACGCCGGAAAAATAGTCCGTGAGATACGCCAGCGCCGCGTCGGCGTCCCGTATGCCGTAGGCATAGGTGCGCAGGACCTCCGCCGCGTCCGCGTCCAGCCGATCGCTCCGGAAGGTCACGTCGTTGTTCTCAAACTCCCCCGCCGTGTAGGGCTGGTGGTTCTCCATCGAGATCGCGAAGAACATCTGCGGCCCCTCGGACGCCTCATAGCGGGCGATCAGCTCCCGGGAGAGCGTCATGTCGGAAAAATATCCGCCTTTCCACTCGGGCTCCACGGTAAAATCATCCTGAAAACAGACTTCATCGAAGCCGAAGGCGTTGTAGATCGTGCGGCGGTTGTACAGCGCGTCGGTGTAGGAATGGAGAAACGTCTTGTGATAGCCGTACGCTCCAAACACGTCCGCGATGCACGGCAGCGTCTGATACGCCTCGTCGCTCAGGCCGCACAGATTGTCGCCCTCGCGCAGCAGTCCGCCGCACAGTCCCGTCAGCACCTCCATCTCCACGTAGCCCGTGCCGCCGGCAAAGGTGTTGGAGAGGAACTTGCCGTGGGGGCAGGTCTCCCGCAGCGCGTGGAAATGCGGGATCGGGTCTTCATCGAACGTGAGGTTCGGCAGCTCCGTACAGTCGAAAAAGCTCTCGCTCATCAGGAAGATGACCGTGGGCCGCTCGACCTCCTCCGGTTCTTCCGCGGGAGGCTCCCCGGTCACGTCCCAGTCAATCGATTCCAGCGTCGGCTCCGGCTGCAGCCGCGCGTGATAGGCGCGGAGCAGGCGCAGTGTTGTGCTGCTCTCCGCCGGTGCGCTGTCCGTAAGCCATTCCCCCGGCGCGGCAAACAGCAGCAGCGCAAAAACGGCAGCGCCGCACAGCGCCGCCACGGCAGGCGCGCGCCCAATTGGAGGCGTCAGCGCCCTGTGCCGCACGATCAGCACCCCGAGGATCAGCACATACGCCGCAAGCGCCGCCGTGATCCCTTCGGTCATGTGCAGCTGCGGCGCGGCGAAGCGAAGGATCTCGCCGAGCTGCGGCGCAAACGCGAAGTCGTTGAGCGTGAACGCCTCGCCGTTGATGGCGCGGCGGAAAGAATCGATCAGCGTTAGCAGCAGCGGCACCAGTCCGGCGAGCCACGCCGCCCACGCCCGGCCCGTCAGCCCCCAGAGGGCGAGCATCGCGGGCAGAAACAGCGCGTATTCCGCCAAAAGCACCGCCGCCGACTGTGCGGTAAACGCTCCCGCAATCGTTCCACGTGCGATCAGCGCGCACAGCAGGGCAAGCGCCGTGGGCAGAAGCAGGACTGTGGCGATCCGTTCGATGCGCGCGGCACGCTCACTCGTCATAGCCAAAGCTGCGGATATAGTTCATGTTATCGCGCCAGTTTTCCTTGACCTTGACCCAGGTCTGGAGATACACCTTCGTGCCCATGAATTTCTCGATGTCGCGGCGTGCCTCGGTGCTGATCTTCTTGAGCATCGCGCCCTCATGGCCGATGATGATGCCCTTGTGGCTCTTTTTCTCGCAGTAGATGGTCGCCTCCACCTCGATGACCTCGTCATCGCGCTCCACAAAGCGGGTGATCTCCACCGCCGTGCCGTGGGGGATCTCCTTGTCGAGGTTGCGCAGCATCTTCTCGCGCACGATCTCACCCACCACCTGACGGTCGGGCTGATCGGTCACCATGCCGTCCGGGAAAAGCTGTGGGCCTTCCTCGGCATATTTCGCGAGCTCGATCAAGAGATCCTTGAGCCCGTCTTTCTTGAGCGCGGAGATGGGGATGATCGCGTCGAACTCATGCGCCTCGGTATAGGCGGCGATGACGGCGAGCAGGTCGTCCTTTTTCTCGATGGTGTCGATCTTGTTGATGCACAGCACCGCGGGTAAGCCGGACTCCTTGATCTGGCGGAGCAGCTCCTGCTCCGGGATGCCGACGTGGGGCACCGGCTCCACGATCAGCACCACCGCGTCCACGTCCGTGATGCTCTCGCGCGTGACCTTGACCATGTAATCGCCGAGGCGGTTCTTCGCCTTGTGGAAGCCCGGCGTATCCAGAAAGACAAACTGGATGTCGTCGCGGTTCACGACGCCGTAAATGCGGTTGCGGGTGGTCTGGGGCTTGTTGCTGACAATGGCGATCTTCTCGCCGACGAGCGCGTTCAGAAGCGTCGACTTGCCGACGTTCGGGCGGCCGCAGACTGTGACCATAGCGGTTTTGGTGATACTCATAGGTGATCCTCAACTTTCTTGAGCGTTGTTATCTGTTCAGTTCCAGCTTGTCCATAATGATCTCCTCGTGCTCGCGCATGAGCGCCTTCTGCTCTCCTTCGTCCAGATGGTCGTAGCCCAGCAGATGCAGCACCGAGTGCGTCACAAGGTACGCAAGCTCGCGGCGGTTGGAGTGTCCGTACTCCTTCGCCTGCGCCGCGACGCGTTCGTAGGAGAGCGCCATGTCCCCCAGCGGGACAAGGCCCGTGCCGGGGTCGGCATCCTCCGCCGTCGGTTTTTCGCCGGGGCGCAGCTCCAGCGCCGGGAAGCTCAGCACGTCCGTCGGCGCGTCCACGCCGCGCTGCGCCAGATTGAGCTTGTGGATGCCGCTGTCGCTCGTGACCAGCACGTCCACCTCGCACGGCAGCGTCACGCCCTCGGCTTCGAGCGCCGTGCGGATGACCCTGCGGATAAAAGCGCGCAGGCCGTCGTTGATGCCCGGCACGTCCGCTTCGACCGGAATATAGTGTGTCTTTCTCATGCTATCTCCTCCCCTTGCCCGCGTTGTGCTTGTTCTTTGCCTCTTCGTAGTCCTGATACGCCTTGATGATGCGCTGCACCATCACGTGCCGCACCACGTCCTGATCGTTCAGCTCGCAGATGCCGACGCCCTCGACGCCCTTGAGCACCCACACCGCCTGCTTGAGGCCGGAGAGCTTGTCCGCCGGCAGGTCGATCTGCGTCGCGTCGCCGGTGATGACCATTTTCGAGCCGAAGCCCATGCGGGTGAGGAACATCTTCATCTGCTCGCAGCTCGTGTTCTGCGCCTCGTCGAGGATGATGAAGCTGTCGTCCAGCGTGCGCCCGCGCATATAGGCCAGCGGCGCGACCTCGATGTTGCCGCGCTCGAGATACTTGTTGTAGGTCTCCGCGCCGAGCATGTCGAACAGCGCGTCGTAGAGCGGGCGGAGATACGGGTCGACCTTGCTCTGCAAGTCGCCGGGCAGGAAGCCCAGCCGCTCGCCCGCCTCGACCGCGGGGCGCGTCAAAATGATGCGGTTGACCTTGCGCTCCCGGAACGCCGCCACCGCCGCGGCGACGGCGAGGTAGGTCTTGCCCGTACCCGCGGGGCCGACGCCGATGGTCACAGCGTTTTCAAAGATCGACTCGACGTATTTCTTCTGCCCGATGGTCTTGGGCTTGATGGGGCGGCCCTTGGCGCTGATGCAGATCACGTCCTGCGTCAGCTCGTCGACCTTGTCCTCCTGCCCCGCGCGGGCAAGGCTGATGACGTAGCGCACGTTTTGCTCCGTGATGGTCTCGCCGCGATTGGAAAGCGTCAGCAGCGCGGTGAGCGCCTTGGACGCGACCATCACGTCCTCCGGCTCGCCGTTGACGCGCAGCTCGCCCTCGCGGTTGGCGACGGTGACGCCGAATTCGCTTTCAATGAGATGGATGTTCTCGTCAAAGGAGCCGAACAGGTTCACCGCCTGCTCCATGCGCTCGATGCTGATGCGCTGTTCCATAGGTTGTCGCCTTTCTTTGGTGTATCAGTCTTGGTAAATGGGAACGACCTTCCCGATTTGTTCGTGACATTCGGCGCTGAGGGTCACCAGCAGCCAGTCGCCCTGCACGGCGTCGGCGACGCGCGTGGAGACGATCTCCCCGCCCTCGCCCAGCTGAGAGGCGAGATAGCGTTCCAGCGCCGCGCTCCCCAGCTCCCGCGCGCTCTCGCGGCTGCGCTCTGTGCGCACGGTCTCGTAGGGGATGCGCGTCTCGGTGACCCAGGTCACGGGCAGCACCAGACCGCCCGGCAGCACCCACTGTTTTCGACTGATTATTTTATCACATTCTGTCGACAGATTACCAGTCCCTTTTATGCTTATTTTTGCCCGTTTTTCGCCCCACAAAACCGCGAAGCTGCGGCATTCTTCGCCCGTGGGCTGTTTCGACGCAAAAGAAAGCGGAATTTTGGTCGAAAGCTCATACCACGTCCGCCCCTCCACGGTGCCCTTGCCCGCAAGCCATCGCGTCCCCACCACGGGGCGCTCCACGCCGTCGGTGTCCACCACGCCGCTGATGAGCAGCTGCCCCTTGCGCACCATCGTGCCGGGCAGCACCTTTGCCTCGCCGTCCAGCGCGCGCACCGCCGTCACCAGCGCGTCGCGCGTCGCGATGACGTTGGTGGGCGTGGACTCGTTGGCGATCTCCGGCTTCGGCACGCGCCGGCGCACGACGACCGTCGCGCGGCAGCCGCGGGTGTTGACCGTCAGCCACGCAAGCTCCGGCAGCTCCGGCAGCGCGCGGTTGCAGAGGTCGTGCTGGCGGATGGAATAGGCAAACGTCCCGCGCCTGACGCCGTTTTTTGCCAGCACCCGCAGGATCTTCTCCCGCGGCACGTCGCCGTTGCCCTCCACCTGAAAATCCCAGATGAAGCAGGAGCTGAGCGCCACCAGCAGCACGCACGCCGCCAGTCCCGCGAGCAGCGCGTAGCGCCGCCGCAGCCGCCCGAGGAGGAACGGCACGCCCGCCACGCGCTCGATGTGCGCCTCCGCGCCTAAGTCCGCGCAGGCGGCGCAGAGCCGCCGCCAGTCGCGGCGGTCAACGGAGAACGCCAGCTCCTCTTCCCCGACGAAGCGCGGCTCCCGCAGCGGGATGCCCCGCGCGGAGCAGACGTTGAGGATGCGTTCGGGAAACCGGCTTTGCGCGCGGACGCGTACGTTCCCCCGGAGCAGCGCGATGAACTCGTTCCACATCGGCGTTACCTCACAAATTCGACTGCGTCGATATTGCCGCGAATACGCACCTCGCGGTCGGTCATGCTGCGCAGCTCCAAGCCGCTGCCCCGCACGCGCACGATCGCCCCGTCGGCGGAGATGTCGATCTGCGTGTCGCTGTAGGCAAGGATGCCCTCATGCCCCTCCAGGAAAAACTGCCGATTGCCCAGCAGCTCCGTGTGCGCAAGCCCCGCCACCAGATCGGCGGGCAGGTCGAACAGCTCCGCCATGCGCGTGCGAAGCCCCTGCGTGTAGTTGTCCATAAGCCACCCCTTTGGGAAAAGCCTATGAAAAGGACAGGCAAATCTTGCCTGTCCTACGCGCGGCGGCGGCCGCATAAGCTGTTTTGAGGTGGTTTCCTTGGAAAAACTGAAAAACGGCTTGCTCGCCCTGCTCCTCGCCGCCTTTGCCGCGGCGCTGCTCGCCGCGCCCGCCGAGGCGTCGGACGCCGCGCGGCAGGGGCTTTCGCTGTGCCTGCAAACGGTGCTGCCGTCGCTGTTTCCGTTCTTCGCGCTCTCGTCCCTCGTCGTCGCCTCCGGCGCGGCGGACGGGTTCGGGCATGCGCTCGCGCCGGTCATGCGCCCGCTGTTCCGCATGAGCGGCGCGGGCGCCGCCGCGCTGGCGCTGGGGCTGGTGGGCGGCTATCCCGTGGGCGCGCGGACGACGGCGGAGCTGCACTGCGGCGGCGCACTCACCAAAGCGGAGGCGGAGCGGCTGCTCGCGTTCTGCAACAACGCCGGGCCCGGCTTCATCCTCGGCGTCTGCGGCACGGCGGTGCTGCACGACATCCGCGCGGGGCTGTATCTCTATCTCGTCCACGTCGCCGCCGCGGTGCTGTGCGGCGTCATGCTCTGCCGCTTGACGCCTGCGGATCACACGGTCTCACATCCGCCGCGGCGCGCGCAAGGGCAAAGCCTTGCCGCGGCGTTTCCGACCGCGGTGCGGGATTCCTTCGCCGCGGTGTGGAGCGTGTGCGGGTTCGTGGTGATTTTCGCCGTCGTGCTGCGGTACGTGACGCTGCTCCTGCCGCCGAGTCCGCTGCTCATCGGCTCTATCGAGCTGACCAACGGCGTGCTGTCGCTCTCCGCCGACCGCGGCGGGTTCGTGCTGTGCGCGGTGTTCCTCGCGTGGGGCGGGCTGAGCGTCCACGCCCAGACGCTGTCGGTGCTGGAGGACAGCGGGCTGTCAGTGCGGCTGTATTTCCTCGGAAAAGCCATGCAAGCGGCGCTGTCCGCGCCGCTTGCATGGTTGGTTTCAAACATCTTATACTGAAGCGAGATATTTTGCCGCAGATCGAGGTTGAAAGCCGCCGACATACTTTGTGTATTTCAAGGCTTTCATAACGAAGAGCTGCGGCAAAAGAGCCGCTTCATCTCTGGCCCTTGTCGTAAGGGATGCCTTCTGCCTTGGGTGCGCGGCTGGACTTGGACGTGAACGCCAGCACGATCAGGGAGATGATGTACGGCAGCATGTTGTACACCGAGCCGGGGATGTTCAGCGCCATGAGCGCCGGGAAGCCGAAGTACACGTTCGAGAGCGCGCGGAACGCGCCGAAGAGCAGCGCCGCGAGCGCAATGCGCGTCGGCTTCCACTGGCCGAAGATCATGACCGCGAGGGCGAGGAAGCCGAAGCCGGCGACGCCGTTTTCAAACTTCCACTCGGAAACGCCCGCGAGGATGTAGCAGATGCCGCCGAGGCCGCCGTAAACGCCGGAGATCAGCACGCCCGCCCAACGCATCTTGAGCACGTTGATGCCGACGCTGTCCGCCGCCTGCGGATGCTCGCCGCACGCCATGAGGCGCAGGCCGAACTTGGTCTTGTACAGCACCACATAGGCGACGACCAGCATGATAACGGCAATGACCATAAACCAGTTGAACTCAAACGAGCCGATGTTCACAAGGAACTTCTTCTTCGCGTCGACATACTGGATGGTGGAGGACACGTCGTCGGGGTTCGCCTTGGTGTTGATCGCCTTGACGAACACCGTTGCCGCCGCGACGCCGAGCATGTTGAGCGCGGTGCCGACGATGGTCTGATCCGCCTTGAAGTTGATGCACGCCACGCCGAGGAGTGCGGAGTACGCCACGCCGAAGACGATGGCGCCCAGCAGCACGCAGAGGATCAGCGGGAACGCGCCCATGGTGCCGGG
>CAMJGU010000038.1 GCA_946405325.1 uncultured Clostridia bacterium
GAGATCATCGACACGCCGGGCTTTTCCTCGTTCGACGCGGAGACTTTGAGTCTGGAGCTCAAGGAGCATCTGAGCGAGACGTTTCCGGATTTCGCACCGTATTTGGGCGAGTGCCGCTTCGTCGGGTGCAGCCACACCAAGGAAAAGGGCTGCGCCGTGCTGCGGGCGGTGAAGGACGGCGCGATCGTGAAGGGCCGCCACGAAAGCTACCTGCGGCTCTATGGTGAGCTGAAGGATCTGAAAGAGTGGAATACATAAAGAGACGGCATACGCCGTCTCTTTTTTGCTGTGACCGCCCCCTGTCCGCGCCCATAGAATGGTGTGTCACGATACGAAGGGGGAGCGAAGATGTGCAGGGAAACGTGGAAACTGATCGGGCTGTGGGCGCTGGCGCTGGGGGTGGCGATCATCATCGCCGCGTTCTTTCCGACGGGGTTTTTGCTGTTTCTCGCCGCGCTCCTGCTGATCGTGTGCGGCTTTTGGCTGATCCGGAGGAGGTGAGGGCATGAAGATCGTGGTGTGGAAATCTCCCAGAGCGCTGCGCGGTGTGCTGCGCCGTCTGTTCGGGATCCGGGAGGAAAAGTGAGCATACATTTGTCCCCTTTGGCATAGAGTGGAGCAACACTACGTCAAAGGAGACGAGTACCATGGAACTGGAACTGCAAAAGGAACGACTGGAGGGATACCGCGCCGCCGCGCCGCTGCTGCTCACGCAGGAGGAGACGGCGGAGACCGTCGTGCCGGACTATTGCCCGGACGTTGCCCGCATCGTGAGCGTCAGCGCGCAGACGCGCCTGCGCGCGCGGACGGTGGCGGACGGCAAGCTCACGGCGTCGGGCGTTATCGCGGTGACGCTGCTGTACATGGCGGAGGACGCGTCGGGCCTCCGCGCGCTGGACTATACCATACCTTTTGAGCAAAGCGCCGCGCTGCCGGCGGGCTGCACCGACGCGTGCGTCGAGGGCGGCGTCTGCGCCGCCGAGGCGAAGCTGCTCAATCCCCGCAAGCTCTTCACCCGCGTCAACCTCGAATGGCGCGTCACGCCCTACTGCCCTGTGACGCTGGGCGTCTGCGGCGAGATCGCCGAGCAGGGGGAGTACGCGATCCAGACGCTGTGCGAAAAGCACGACGTGTCGCTCATCCGCGCCGTCGGCGCGCGGGACTTCGTATTCTCCGACGAGCTGACGCTCCCCGGCGGCCGCGAGGCGGTGGGCGAGCTGCTGCGCTCCCGCGTGCGGCTGCGTCTGACGGAGGCAAAGAGCCTCGGCGCCAAGGTGGTGCTCAAAGGCGTCACGTGCCTTACGTTGCTCTACAGCAGCGCGGAGGGCAAGCTGAGCGCCTATTCGGAGGAGCTGCCGTTTTCCCAGATCCTCGACGGCGCGGAGGAGGGCGACGACGCCGTGTCCGCGTCGCTGAGCCTTTCTGACTGCGAGCTCCACGTGGGGGACGAGGGCCGCACCGTCAGCGTCAAGCTGTTTTTGAGCGCGTTCCTCGCCCTGCGGCGGCAGACGAGCGTGCTGTGCGTTACCGATCTCTATTCCACCGCCTACGACCTCGACGCTCAGTTTGAGACACTGGAGCTGCCCGGCGCGCCGACGCTCACCACCGTAAATCAGGCGGTGCGCGAGCAGATCGACACCGGCACGGAGGTGCAAAGCGTGCTTTCCGCCGACGTGTGCTTCTGCGGCGCGACGCTGCGCCGCACCGCGGACGGCGCGGAGGTCCACGCCACGGCGACGGTGTCGGTGCTGTATCTCGACGAGAGCGGCGTGCCGCTCGGCGCGGAGCGCCGCGTGGAGGTCACCGCGTCCGCCGACGCGCCCATGGGCGCGACCGCAAGGGTCGAGGAGGTCTGCGCCGGGGACGTGACCGCCAGCGTCAACGCCGGCGGCGTGGAGCTGCGCTTCCCGGCGGAGTTCACCCTGTTCTCGGCGGAGGACACGACCTGCCGCTGCCTCACGGCGCTCGGCGCGGAGAAGGCGGAGCAGAGCGACGATGCGTCGCTGGTGCTGCGCGCGCTGCGTGAGGGCGAATCCCTCTGGGATCTCGCCAAGCAGTACCGCACCACCGCGGAGGAGATCATCGCCGCCAACGAGCTGCCCGACGGGCTGCTGCCGGAGGCGGGCCGGATGCTGCTCATCCCGCGCGCACGCTGAGAGGAGGGGAGAGAAATGACGGACAACAATACACAGATCTATCAGGACATCGCGGAGCGCACCGCGGGGGATATCTACATCGGGGTCGTCGGCCCCGTCCGCGCCGGCAAATCCACGTTCATCAAGCGGTTCATGGAGACGCAGGTGATCCCGAACATCGACAACGTCTACCGCCGCGAGCGGGCGAAGGATGAGCTGCCCCAGAGCGGCTCCGGCCGCATGGTGATGACCTCCGAGCCGAAGTTCGTGCCGGAGGAGGCGGTGGACATCTCGCTGGGCGACGGCGCGGCCTGCTCCGTGCGGCTCATCGACTGCGTGGGCTACATGGTGCCCGGCGCCACCGGCGACAGCGACGGGGAGAATCCCCGCATGGTCTCCACGCCCTGGTCGCAGGAGGAGCTGTCCATGGCGCAGGCGGCGGAGATGGGCACCCAGCGCGTGATCCGCGAGCACTCCACCATCGGCGTCGTTGTCACCACCGATGGCAGCATCACCGACATTCCGCGCGAGTCCTACGTTGAGGCGGAGGGGCGCGTGATCCGCGAATTGCAGGAGATCGGCAAGCCGTTTCTCGTCCTGCTCAACGCCGCCGACCCCGGCTCCGAGCGCGTGCGCGCCATGGCGGAGGACATTGCCAAGACCTACGGCGTGACCTGCCTGCCGGTGAACTGCCTGTTGCTCGACGACGCGGCGGTGGAGGAGATTTTGAAGGCGATCCTCTATGAGTTCCCACTCGCGGAGATGAAGATCACGATCCCCTCGTGGGTGGAGGCGCTGCCCGCCGACCATCCCATCAAGTGCGGGTTGTATCAGACCATCCGCGAGAGCGCGAAGGACCTGCGCTGCATCCGGCAGGTGCCGGCGGCGGTGCGCGCCATGGGCGGGGAGGACGGCGAAGCCACCGTCACCGCGATCCGCCTCGGCGAGGGCGTCGCCGCGGCGGACGTGCAGCTGCCGCGCGCGCTGTTCTACCGGACGCTCAGCGAGCGCTCCGGCTTCCCGGTGCGCGACGACGGCGATTTGATGAACCTGCTCACGGAGCTTAGCTCCGTCAAGGCGGAGTATGACAAGGTGGCGCAGGCGGTGAACGACGCCCGCGAGACCGGCTACGGCATCGTGGTGCCCGGCGTGGACGAACTGGAGCTCGAGGAGCCGGAGATCATGAAGCAGGGCGGACGCTACGGCGTGCGGCTCAAGGCGAGCGCGCCGAGCATCCACATGATCCGCGCGGATATCGAGACGACAGTTTCGCCCATCGTGGGCAACGAGAAGCAGAGCGAGGAGATGGTGAATTACCTTTTGCAGGAGTTCGAGGGCGACACCGGAAAGATCTGGCAGTCCAACATCTTCGGGCGCAGCTTCCACGAGATCGTCAACGAGGACCTGCAAGCCAAGCTCAAGCGCATGCCGGACGACGCCCGCAAGAAATTGCAGGAGACGCTGGAGCGCATCATCAACGAGGGCAGCGGCGGCCTCATCTGCATCATTCTGTAAGAAGAAAGAACGTCCCGATGACGGCTGCCGTCATCGGGACGCTTTGCGGTTTATTCACTTTGAAGAACTTTGGTGTTCAGCACACCCTGACGATTCGCGTCGTGGACAAGGTGCAGCTGCAGCAGCAGCTGATTGACCGGCGGAATGAAGAAGCTCATCAGCGTGTCGATCACGAGGAAGGCGGTCAGCACCTCGTGCGAGATGTTCAGCGCCGTGAGCAGACATAGGAAGTTCAGTACGCCGATGCCCGTCACCGGCGGCGTGGCGACTGATACGCCGACCACCATGATCAGCGCCTTGAGAAGCCACGAGGACGAGATCACCATCCCATCGGTTTTCGCGATGTACAGCGCAAAAAGTGCCATCTCAAAGATGCTCGCGGGTACGTAGATCGTCAAGCCGCGGGGCAGGGCGTAGCTCGCCAATTCGGCGGGGATGCCCAGCTTGCGGGTGCAGCAGGACTCGCTTGCGCCGTAGCTGGCGCTGACGGAGGCGTTTCGCATCGCGATCCAATACGACGGGAACAGCTTTTTGACCAACACCGGAAACGGAACGTGATGCCGGAAACTCGTCCAGGCGACGTCGATGAGCACAAACGCCAGCATGGTGACCAGAAACGCGGCAGCGGGCGGAAGCAGACGCAGCAGCGCCTGATCCGCCGTGCCCCAGAGCTCCACAGTGACCATCATGGCAACGAACCCCGGGGTCACGCGGCTGACCCACTCCACCGCGAGATTGCCGAGGTTGTTCGCTTCGTCCACCAACTCAATGAGCCGATGGGTTTTGGAGCCGATCGCGAGCAGCATGTTCCCGATGATAAAGCCGAGAATGATGAGCTGCTCGGCGCGGGAAGTGATCGTGGGGGTAAAAATATTGTCGGGCACCAGATCGAAGATCGTGGTGACAATGCTGTAGATCTCCGCGCGGACGGACGCGCCCAGAGTGGGGCGCAGCCCAAAGAGCAGCGTTCCGAGCAGCAGCGCCTGAACGCCGAAGACGATGCAGGCGGTGAGGAAGCTGAGGATCGTTTTTCGGCTGGCCTTGGCGATCTTCAGCGCGTTGCCCGTGCCGCAGATCGACCAGAGGATCGAGAGGAAGATGACCGGCGAGGCGACGGCGTTCATCAGACGATAGAACGCCTCGCGGATCGGATCGACCAGTGTGCCGGTCACAAAGTCACGCACCGCGTCGGGGAGAAGGACCCGTCCCAGCAGGCCCAGCACAAGCCCGACCAGCAGCGGCGAGAGCACGTTGAGAACGGGGTACTTGTAGGGACGCGGGAGATCCAGGATCAGCCGGTTTACCCCGTTGCGGTAGGAGTACTGCGGGAACAGACCGATGGCTGCCAGAGGCAGCTCCGGGTTGAACGCTTCCTCGTCCTCGTCCGTCTCCGCCGGAGCGGTGGGGTCGAATTCCTTGCCGCTGAGGTGGATCGAGATGCGCGTACGGGACCAGGAGTTGTTTGTCGTCAGCGTGAACGACTGCTTCTCGCCGAAGACGTCGCGCCAACGCAGCAGCAGCTCCTCGATCGAAAAGGTGATGCGGAGAACGTTCAGGTGCTCGACGCCGATCGACTCCAGGAAAGCCGAGAGCCGTTCGCTTGCGGCGTCGATATCCATGCCGCTCAGGGAAAAAGAATCAGTATTCATATTCCGCTTTTCCACTTTCCACCAGAATCAGGGAAAAGCGTCTCCGGTGGAGACGCTTTTCACGGGTTCAGCCGTTGTTGATGTGGGACTTGAAATACTCGTAGGAGGACTCATAGTCTGCGAGGAAGCGCTCGCAGAGAAACTCCAGCGTGCTGGAGTCCACCTGATTGCTTAAGTCCAGATGCAGGTTGCGGGTAAAGACCACCGCGAGGTCGTGGGCGCGCAGTTCGTTGTCCGTCATGGTCAGAGTCTCCTTTGCAAATTGGTTTCTATGCGGCTATTATACTACCGCTGATACTCAAATTGCAAGCCGTAGAGATCGACGGTGTCGCCGTCCTGGATCCCGCGCGCTTCGAGCTGGGCAAAGACGCCATTTTCGCGCAGCGCCTTATCAAAGAACATACGGCTTTCGTAGTCGGAGAAGTTGACGTTCGCCATCAGCTTTTCCAGCCACTTGCCCGCGACGTACCACACGCCGTCCTCGACTTCGATCTCCAGCGGCTCGTCCGCGTCGACGACCGGCGGACGCGGGACGTATTCGGGCTCATAGACCGTCACCGGCGGCAGCTCCGCGAGCTTCTCCGCGACCTTGAACACCAGCTCCCGCGTGCCGGTGTGGCTCGCGGCGGAGAGGGGAAAGATCGGGAAGCCCAACGGCTCCACGTGCTCGCGCAGCGCGGTGAGCAGGCTGTCGTCCACCATGATGTCCGTCTTGTTCGCGACGACGATCTGCGGGCGCGAAGCCAGCTCCGGCGACCAGTTTTGCAGCTCAGCGTTGATGGCGTCAAAGTCCGCGACCGGATCGCGGCCCTCGCTGCCCGACACGTCCACGACGTGGACGAGCAACCGGCAGCGGTCGATGTGCCGCAGGAAGTCGTGGCCGAGACCGGCGCCCTCGCTGGCGCCCTCAATGATGCCGGGGATGTCCGCCATGACGAAGCTGGTCTCCTCGTCCACGTACACCACACCGAGGTTGGGGAAGAGAGTGGTGAAGTGATAGTTCGCGATCTTCGGCTGCGCCTTGGAGACAACGGAGAGCAGCGTCGACTTGCCGACGTTCGGAAAGCCGATCAGCCCTACGTCCGCGAGCAGCTTCAATTCTAAGATCACGTCGTGGCTCTCGCCCTCCAGCCCCGCCTTGGCAAAGCGCGGCACCTGCCGCGTGGGCGTGGCGAAGTGGGCGTTGCCCCAGCCGCCGCGCCCGCCCTTGCAGAGCACGTACGGCTCGCCGTCGGACATATCCTTGATGATCTCTTTCGTCTCCGCGTCGCGCACCAGCGTGCCCCGGGGCACGCGGATGACGAGCGGCTTGCCCGCGCGGCCGTTGCGCCGTGCGCCCTGGCCATCCACGCCGTTTTCGGCGACGTATTTGCGCTTGTAGCGAAAATCCATCAAGGTGGACATGTTGTCGTCCACCTGCAATACGATGTTGCCGCCCGCGCCGCCGTCGCCGCCGTCGGGACCGCCCGCCGCGACGTACTTTTCGCGGTGGAACGCGACGGCGCCGTTGCCGCCCTTGCCCGCGTGGACGCTGATGCGCGCGGTGTCTACAAATCCTGCTGCCATGGGGATACCTCCGTGGGAATAATTTTTCAATGTTAGTTTACCCGTTTTCGCTTTCCGCGTCAAGGAAAACAAAAAAGAGGCAGCGCATGCTGCCTCTTTTTTTCAAATTCGCTTACTCCTCGGTGGGATACACGCAAGCCTGCTTGCGATCCTTGCCGAGACGCTCGAAACGGAGCACGCCGCTCTCCTTGGCGTACAGGGTATCGTCGGAGCCGATGCCGACGTTGACGCCGGGATGGATGCGGGTGCCGCGCTGGCGAACGAGAATGTTGCCCGCGAGGACGTACTGACCGTCGGCGCGCTTGAGGCCAAGGCGCTTGGACTTGGAATCGCGGCCGTTCTTGGTCGAGCCCATACCTTTTTTATGAGCGAAGAACTGAAGACCGATGTTCAGCATAGTTAGGTGCCATCCTTTCTGTAGAATGCAGAAGCCTTACGCTTCCAGAACTTCAATGTTGTCCGGATACTCGTCGTGCAGTTCCGAAAAGTAGAGCATCAGGCCGGACAGGAGCCCCTGTACCGCGTGCTCGTCCCGGTCGGAGAGTCCGCCGGGGAGGCGGAGAGAGA
>CAMJGU010000039.1 GCA_946405325.1 uncultured Clostridia bacterium
CCGCGCCGCGGAGCATCGCCTGCTTCGCGATGGCGCAGCCCATCTTGCCGGTGGAGTGGTTCGTCAGATAGCGCACCGGGTCCAGCGGCTCCTGCGTGGGACCGGCGGTGACGAGCACGCGCTTGCCCGCGAGGTCGTGGGGCTTCGCCAGCACGCGGAGGATGTGAAGAAGCAGCGTCTCCGGCTCCGGCAGCTTGCCCGCGCCCACGTCGCCGCAGGCGAGGCGGCCCGACGCGGGGGCGATGACCTCCCAGCCGTAATGCCGCAGGGTATCGAGGTTGTCCTGCGTGACGGGGTTTTCAAACATATTGGTGTTCATCGCGGGGGCGATGAGCTTGGGGCAGCGGCAGGCGAGCACGGTGGTCGTCAGCATGTCGTCCGCGATGCCGTGGGCGAGCTTCGCGCAGACGTTCGCCGTGGCGGGCGCGATGATCACAAGGTCGCTGCGGCGGGCAAGGGAGATGTGCTCCACCTGATGCACAAAGTTGCGGTCGAAGGTATCCACCGACACGCGGTTGCCGGTGAGCTGCTCGAACGTGAGCGGCGCGATGAACTTCGTCGCGTGCTCGGTCATCACGACCTCGACGGACGCGTGCTGCTTCACCAGCGCGGACGCGAGCGCCGCCGCCTTATAGGCGGCAATGCCGCCGGTGACGCCGAGCAAGACGGTTTTTCCTGTCAGCATGAGGGCACCTCCCGTAAGTTGAGATACAACTTTTAATTATATAATGATTCGATTCATTTGTAAAGCGTGGCAAACCACGAAAAAAGTCTTGCAATCACAGCGCTTTATCGCTATAATGCACTCGGTTTCCGAACGCGGGACAACGGCACCGTATCAGCATGAGCGGCAGCCGGACAAAGTTCCCTGCGGGCGGCGGGCCATCCAAAATACGCGCCGCAGCATCCGCGCGGCAGCAGGAGGTAACTGAATATGAACAACAAGACGAACGTGCGCGCGCTGACGATCCTCGCGCTGATGACCGCGCTGGTGGTCATTTTCTCCTTCACGCCCATCGGCAGCATCCCCATCGGGCCGCTGGTCATCACGCTCAACACCATTCCCGTCGCCATCGCGGCGATCGCGCTGGGGCCGAAGGGCGGAGCGATCATGGGCAGCGTGTTCGGACTTCTGAGCTTTTTGCAGTGCCTTGGCATCGGCGTGCCGAGCGGCATGGGTGCGACGCTGTTTGCCATCTCGCCGGCGCTCGCATTTATCCAGCGGTTCGTGCCCCGCGCGCTGGACGGCTTTCTGGTGGGCGTCATTTTCCGCGCCTGCGAGAAAAAGATGGGCAAATGGGCGTGCTTCATCGCGGGCTTCTGCACGGCGTTTTTGAACACCGCGTTCTTCATGTCCGCGCTGGTGCTGCTCTTCGGCCACACCGAGTATGTGCAGAATCTGATGAACGGCCGGAACGTGCTGGCGTTCATCGTGGGCTTTGTCGGCGTCAACGCCGTGGTGGAGATGATCTCCTCCACGCTCATCGCGGGCTTCGTCGGCACGGCGCTCTATCAGGCGAAGATCCTGCCCCTAGAGAAACAGTAAGAGGAGAGGCTACTTATGCTCCTTGCCATTGACATCGGCAACACCCATATCGTGATCGGCTGCATCGAGAACGACAAGATCGTCTGCGAAGCCCGCATCGCCACGGACAAGACCCGCACCTCCGACCAGTACGGCGTGGAGATCAAGACGATGATCGAGGCGTTCGGCTGCCGCATCGACGACGTGGAGGACTGCATCATCTCCTCCGTCGTGCCGCCGGTATTCAACGCGGTGCGCAGCGGCGTCTACAAGATCACCGAGCGCAGACCCATGGTCGTGGGCCACGGACTCAAGACCGGCCTCGACATCCGCATGGACAACCCCTCGCAGGTCGGCAGCGACCGCATCGTGATCGCGGTGGCGGCGCTCGCCAAGCGCGAGCCGCCGCTGATCCTCATCGACATGGGCACCGCCACCACCGTGGAGGTCATCGAGCCGAAGAACAAGTACTTAGGCGGCGTCATCATGCCCGGCGCGCGGGTGTCGCTCGACGCGCTGACCAACTCCACCGCGCAGCTGCCCGGCATCAACCTCGACCGCCCGGGGAAGATCATCGCCAAGAACACGGTCGACTCCATGCGCAGCGGCATCATGTACGGCACCGCCGCCATGCTCGACGGCGTCATCGACCGCATGGAGGAGGAGCTGGGCCACCCGTCCACCATCGTCGCCACCGGCGGCGTCGCGCCCTACGTCATCCCGCTGTGCAGGCACAAGATCGCGCTCGAGCGCGACCTGCTGCTGCGGGGATTGAACGTGATCTACAAGATGAACAAGAGCTGATAAAAAACTCCGAAGCTTACGCTTCGGAGTTTTTGCTGTCTGGAATGGCTTTCAACTGGTCGACGCCGTCGTTGCTGTGGAACGGCTCGTCGGAGGTGACGCCCTTTGCCTTCAGGCGCTTGCCACTGAAGTAGTTGACCGTGGCGTAAAAGCAGGCGAACACCGGCACGCCGAGGAACATGCCCAGCACGCCGAAGAAGCCGCCGCCGATGAGGATCGCCACGATGACCCAGAAGCTCGGCAGCTGCGTGGAGTTGCCGAGGATCTTCGGCCCGATGATGTTGCCGTCCAGCTGCTGGAGCACCAGCACAAAGACGATGAAGTACAGGCACTTGATGGGGCTGACCAGCAGAATGAGGAACGCGCTGGGGATCGCGCCGAGGAAGGGTCCGAAGAACGGAATGATGTTCGTGATGCCCACGATGACGCTGACGAGCGGGGTATAGGGCAGCTTGAGGATCGAGCAGCCGATGAAGCACAGGATGCCGATGATCAGCGAATCGAGCAGCTTGCCGCGGACGAAGCCGCTGAAGATGTTGTTCGCCGTGGACGCGGCGCTGAGGGTGCTGCGGTAGTGGGACTCGCTGACGGTGCTGTAGAGCAGGCGGCGTCCGCCGGTGGCAAAGCCCTCCTTGAGCGCGAGCAGGTAGATCGACACGATCACGCCCACGAGGAAGTCCTTGAAGAACAGCACCACGCTCAGCACGCCGCTGGTGACGATGCCGATGGTCTGCTGCGCCTGCGGCAGGAACTTGTCGGTGAACCAGCCGCGCACCTCGTCCCAGTACTCGTCGATGGCGGCGGAGACGCGAGGCGCGATCTCCGGATTGTCGTCGAGCAGCTTGGTGACCCACGCATAGACCGTGTTGTAATAGCTCTGCATGTTGCCGACGAGGGTCGCGACGCTCTGGTACAGTTGCGGGATCAGAATGCTGATGAGGAGATACACCGCGAGAAACACGACCGCCCACGTCAGCAAAATGCTGGCGGCGCGCACCAGACCGCGCTTGCTCTTCTCTCCGAAGAGCTTGAGCAGCATCCGGTCAAAGCTGTTGACCAGCGGCGTGAGCAGGTACGCCATCGCCGCGCCGTAGATCACGGGCTTGAGCGCCTTGGCAAACTTGCCCAGAAGCGAGAGCAGCACGCCGTGGCGGAACACCGTGTCGTAGAAGATCATCAGGGCGCAGACCGTCAGAAACACGGTCAGGCCCCAACGAAAATACCGTTTTTTCTCCATTGTATTCGTTCCTTTGCCGTGAAAAATCAAATTTGCTTGTTTACCATATTCCTTTTTGGCAAGAATTGCAACAGTGAGTTTCCTGTGATACAATCAAAAAACCATTTGATCCGGAGGCAGAGCCATGAGCAAGAAGCTCCTTTTCATCGTCAATCCCCGCGCGGGCAAGAACAAATCCCGCGGCCCGCTGTTCGACGCCGCGGCGATCTATGCCGAGGCGGGCTATCTCATCAACATCCGCGTCACCCGCCGCCGCGGGGACGCGACGCGCTTTGCCGAGAAGCTGGGCGCGGACTACGATCTCGTGGTCTGCCACGGCGGGGACGGCACGCTCAACGAGACCGTCAACGGCATCATGAAGCTGCCCGCGGAGTCCCGCCCGCAGGTGAGCTACCTGCCCGGCGGCAGCACCAACGACTTCGCCGCGAGCCTCAGCATCTCCAACGAGCCGGCGGTCGCCGCGCAGAGCGCCATGCGCCTGCGCCCGCGCAAGCTGGACGTGGGCCGCTTTGCCCGCCGGTACTTCGTCTACGTCGCCTCCTTCGGCGCGTTCACCAAGGCGAGCTACAGCGTGCCGCAGGACGTGAAGAACGTGTTCGGGCACTTCGCCTACATTCTGGAGGGTGTCCGCGACCTCGACTCGCTGCACCCCTACCGGATGAAGCTTACCGCCGATGGCGAGGTGTTCGACGGCGAGTACCTGTTCGGCGCGATCAGCAACTCCACCTCCATCGCGGGCATGATGAAGCTCTCCCCCGACGACGTGAGCTTCAACGACGGCGAATTTGAGCTGCTGCTCGTGCCCGTGCCCAAGTCGCCCGCGGCGCTCCAGTCCCTGACGCGCGGGCTGATGTATCAGGAGTACGCCGACAGCGAGGACCTCATCTTCCGCCACGTCCGGCACGTGGTGGCGGAGACGGAGGAGAATATCCCCTGGACGCTGGACGGCGAGTTCGTCCCCGGCGCGCCGAAGATCGACATCTCCATCGAGGGCGGCGGCGTGGAGATGCTTTTGTAGGTTTTCTACAAAAATTCGCCGGTATTTTTGTTGTTGTATTAGTTCAATTTTTATTATATAATTCATTCGTTGAGCGAAATTCCCCGAACGGGGAATCACAGTAAAGGAGAACAAACCTTATGAGTGCTAAAGACGTACGCAACATCGTGCTGCTGGGTCACGGCGGCAGCGGCAAGACCAGGCTCGCGGAGAACATGCTGGCGATGGCCGGCGCGCCTGCTCAGCTCGACTACGACGCTGAGGAGAAGAAGCGCGGCATTTCCATCTCCCTCGCCACCGCACCGGCTACCTATAAGAACGTCAAGATCAATATTCTCGACGCCCCCGGCAACTTCGACTTCGCCGGCGAGGCGCTCTCCGGCATCCGTGCCGCGGAGTGCGCGGTGCTGGTGTGCGGCGCGAAGGACGGCCTGAGCGTCGGCGCCGAGCGCGCGTGGAAGATGCTGGGCAAGAAGCCCCGCATGATCTTCATCAACCGCACCGATGAGGACAACAGCAACTATCAGACCTGCTTCGACGCGCTCAAGGCGAAGTTCGGCACCGCCGTCGCGCCCATCGTCGCCCCCGTCATGGACGGCGCGGGCCACGTCACCGAGATCGTCGACCTGCTGCACAACAAGGCGTATGAGGTCAAGGGCGGCAAGGCCGCTGCCTGCGCCATTCCCGCGAGCGTCAAGGACGAGGTCGAGACGCTGCGCGCGGAGCTGATGGAAGCCGCCGCCGGTGCCGACGAGGAGCTGATGGAGAAGTTCTTCGAGACCATGGAGCTTTCCAACGAGGAGATCGCCAAGGGCCTCAAGCTCGGCGTCCACGATGGCAGCGTCGCGCCCGTTCTCTGCGGCAGCGCCGCCACCGGCCTCGGCGTGGAGATGCTGCTCGAGTGCGTGCTCGATCTCGTGCCCGTCGCCACCGATATGCCCGCCGAGAAGGCGCAGACCGAGGACGGCAAGGAAGTCGAGGTCGCCTATGACGAAAACGGCGCCACCGCCGCCATCGTCTTTAAGACCATCTCCGACCAGTACGGCAAGTACAGCCTCGTCAAGGTCGTGCGCGGCAAGATCACCGGCGATATGTCTCTCTACAACCCCACCACGGGCAACACCGAGAAGCTCGGCCGCCTGTACACCATCAAGGGACAGAAGAACGAGGAAGTCAAGGAGATCGGCTGCGGCGACATCGGCGCCATCGCCAAGATGGACCGCGTGCGCACCAACGACACCCTCTGCGATCCCAAGAACATCGTGGTGCTCCCGAAGATCGCCTTCGCCGAGCCCTGCTACTCCCGCGCCATCGCGCCCAAGACGCGCGGCCAGGAGGATAAGCTGGGTACCGGCCTCAACCGCCTCAACGAGGAAGATCCGACGTTCAGCGTCAACAACAACGCCGAGACGCATCAGATCGTCGTCTCCGGTGCCGGTGACATCCAGATCGACGTGCTGGTGAGCAAGCTCAAGAGCCGCTTCGGCGTCGACACCGAGCTGGACACCCCGCGCGTTGCCTATCGTGAGCGCATCCGCAAGACCGTGCAGAAGCAGGGTCGTCATAAGAAGCAGACCGGCGGCAGCGGCCAGTTCGGCGACGTCTGGGTCCGCTTCGAGCCGAACGAGGAGAGCGAGGAAATGGTGTTCGCCGAGGAGGTCTTCGGCGGCAGCGTGCCCAAGAACTTCTTCCCCGCGGTCGAGAAGGGCCTGCGCGAGGCCTGCATCCACGGCCCGCTCGCCGGCTATCCGGTCGTGAACCTCAAGGCGGTGCTGTACGACGGCTCCTACCACCCCGTCGACTCCTCCGAAATCGCGTTCAAGACCGCCGCGAACCTCGCCTATAAGGCGGCGATGCCCGAGGCGTCCCCGGTGCTGCTCGAGCCGGTGTGCGAGCTGAAGGTCACGGTGCCCGATCAGTACATGGGCGATATCCTCGGCGACCTCAACAAGCGCCGCGGCCGCGTCATGGGCATGAACCCCACCGGCGACGGCGAGCAGGTCATCGAGGCCGAGTGCCCCGAGGCGGAGCTGATGAGCTACGCCATCGACCTGCGCTCCATGACCCAGTCCCGCGGCAGCTTCGTGATGCACTTCGTGCGCTACGAGCAGTGCCCCGCCGACGCGCAGGAGAAGGCCATCGCGGCTGCGAAGGCCATGCAGGACGGCGAATAATTCACAAAAAGGAAGCTCCTGCGGGAGCTTCCTTTTTGTATGAAACACACAAATAATCGAAAATATTGGCTTGACAGTGTGTGCAAATTGGCTTATAATGACAAATAGTTGAGACAAAGCGGGTTGGATGGACCGGCTCGCATGCCCTGACAAATTTTGGAAAGAAGGTACTTCAAAAATGGCTGGTTCTATTGCTCAATTCCGCACGCTTCTGAAAAACAATCCCGAGACCGCAGCGGTGATCCTGCCCTCCTCCCGCTTTGAGATCGTTATGGATCTGAACGGCGACGGCAAGGCTGACTTCGCGTTCATCGATTCCAAGTGCGACTTCACCGGCAACGGCAATCTCGACACCTTCGGCATTGATATCGGTAAGGACGGCGAGTTCGACCTGTATCTCAGAGATTCCGACGCCAACTTCGTTCCCGACGAGATATTCTATGTGGAAGATGGCAAGAAAGGCGCCGGCGTCAAGAGCGGTGCGGATTATCACGACCTGATTGAGAAGACGCTCAAGGCTCCCTGCGACAAGTTTGCCGCCGACATGACCGCGTTTGCCACGGGCAAGGCGGACGGCGCTGCCTGCCTCGCCGCGATGAAGGAGTATGTTGACTCCATTCTGGCTGAGCTGGCGAAGCTCGCCTGATTCTTCTTTCTTGGTAAAAAAGGCTGCGGCTCAAGCCGCAGCCTTTT
>CAMJGU010000040.1 GCA_946405325.1 uncultured Clostridia bacterium
CCACGATGGTCTTGCCCTTGTTCTCCGGGCGCTTCGCCAGCTCCACCGCCGCCCAGACCGCCGCGCCGGAGCTGATGCCCACCAGCACGCCTTCCGTGCGGCCGATGCGCTTGCCTGTGGCGAACGCGTCCTCGTTCCTGACCGTGACGACCTCGTTGTAGAGCTTGGTGTCCAGCACCTCGGGCACGAAGCCCGCGCCGATGCCCTGGATCTTGTGGGAGCCCGCGCGGCCCTCGCTCAGCACCGGGGAGTCCGCGGGCTCGACGGCGACAAGCTGCACGTTGGGATTCTGCTCGCGCAGGTACTTGCCCGTGCCGGTCAGCGTGCCGCCGGTGCCGACGCCGGACACGAAGATGTCCACCTTGCCGTCGGTGTCGCGCCAGATCTCGGGGCCGGTGGTCTCATAGTGCGCCTGCGGATTCGCGGGGTTGACAAACTGCCCCGCCACAAAGCTGTTGGGGATCTCGCGCGCGAGCTGCTCCGCCCGCTCGATGGCGCCCTTCATGCCCTTCGCGCCCTCGGTGAGCTCCAGCTTCGCGCCGTAGGCGCGCATGAGCTGGCGGCGCTCCACGGACATGGTCTCGGGCATGACGATGATGATGCGATAGCCGCGTGCGGCGGCGACGGCGGCGAGGCCGATGCCGGTGTTGCCGGAGGTCGGCTCGATGATGGTTGCGCCGGGCCCCAGCTTGCCGCTCTTCTCGGCGTCGTCGATCATCGCCTTGCCGATGCGGTCCTTGACCGAGCCGGCGGGATTGAAATATTCCAGCTTGGCGAGGATCGTCGCCTGCAAGCCTTCTTCGCGTTCGATGTGGGTCAGCTCCAACAGCGGAGTGTTGCCGATCAGCTGATCGGCGGAGGTGTAGATATTCGCCATCACAATTGCTTCCTTTCAACTTGATGGCGTCAGTATAACCTATAAATCCTATAATGTCAATAGGTTTTATAGGAAATTTTTGAGCGCAGGAAAAGCGCCGCCCGCGGGCAGCGCTTTTCGATTACGGTTTGACGGGTATCCCCGCGCGGTTCAGATCGCGGCGCAGGACACTCATATCGTCGTGGAACACCGCGCCGAGGATGCCGCAGCAGTAGGCGGCCTCCATGTTGCCGGGGTTGTCGTCGATGAAGAAGCACTCCGCCGGATCGAGGGAGAACTTCTCGCACAGCAGACGGTAGATGGCATAGTCCGGCTTGAGCAGCCGCACGTCGGCGGAGATCAGCTTGCCGTCGAACAGCTCGCTGCCCGGGACGCGCGGCCAGTAGTCGTGCTGGCGCAGCCCCGCGTTGGAGAGCAGGTAGAGCTTATAGCCCATGCCCTTGAGCTCCCCCGCCAGCTCTGCCATGCCCTCCACCGGGAGGATGGGGCGGTCCCAGTCCATGACCAGCTTGCGCACGGTGTCGCGCAGGCGCTCCGGCACACGCTCCGCGATCAGCTCCGCCGCGTCGGCTTCGAGCAGCGTGCCGTGGTCCATCTGCACCCACTCGCGGGAGTGGTAGATCTCCCGCCACAGCAGCGGACGATCCTCCCGCGCAACGCCGATGCGCTCCATGAACACCTCCGGCTCAAAGCGCAGCAGCACGTTGCCCATGTCGAAAATGATGTTGCGGAACATTAGCTCAATTCTCCTTATGCAGCTGCTTGACCTTGGCGGCGATCTCCGCCACCTTTTCGTCGGTGAGGATGTATTTCTTCTTGAACCAGAAGAACGAGAACACAATCAGCGCGATGGGCGCGAGCGTCATGGTCATGCGCAGGCCCAGCTTCGCGCTGGCGGAGACCGCGGCGGAGAAATCCACCGCCTTGTCCGCCTCGCTGACCGCGGCGTTGGAGAGCTGGTTGACCTGCAGGCAGATGGAGGCGATGAACGCCGCCACTCCGGAGGCGAGCTTCACGACGAAGGTCTGCATGGAGAAGATCACGGACTCGTCGCGGCGATTATTCTTGAGCTCGCCGTAGTCGACGGTGTTCGCGAGGAACACGGTGGTCAGGATCGCGTTGATGCCGTTGGTGGCGAAGATGAAGAAGCCCGGAATGAACAGCAGCCACACGCTGGACATCTCCGTGAACGTCAGGATAAGCAGCACCGCGTAGCCCGCGGCGCACATGCCCATGCTGATGAAGAAAATTTTGCGATTGTCAAAGAAGCGGCGCAGCAGCGGATAGAGGATCATCATGGAGAGGATCTGGATGCCGCCGCCGAAGGTGGAAAAGAGCGTATAGTCGTTGTACCACGTTGTGCCGCCGAAGTCGTACTTGAAGAAGTACAGCACGAGGTTGGAGGTGATGTACAGCGCGCCGTTGGTGCAGACGATGGACAGCACGATCGCCATCGCCTGATCGTTCTGCACCAGCGCCTTGAACATCTGTCCGACGGAGACGGTCTGCATCTCGACGGTGGACTGCTCCTTGACGCTCAGGCACATGATGAGCGTGAACACCACGAACAGCACCGCGACGATGAGCGAGAAGTATTTGAAGCCAAGGATCTCGATCTCGCGGGCGTTCGCGCCGCCGAACGCGTTGCCGAGCGCCTGCACCGAGAGCACCGTGATGACCGTGATGAGCGCCGAGCCGACGCCCGCCGCGCTTCGCGCCAGCGTGGTGAGGCCCTCGCGCTCCTTGCCGCCCTCGGTGAAGGCGGGGATCATGGACCAGTACGGAATGTCCATCATCGTGTACGTGACGCCCCAGAGGATGTAGGTCACGGCGGCGTAGGCGGTGAGGCCCGCCGCGTCCAGCGTGGGCGGCGCGGCAAACATCAGGTACAGCACGACCGCGTTGGTCAGCGTGCCGATGAGCAGCCACGGGCGGAACTTGCCCCACTTCGTCTTGGTCTTGGCGACGATGACGCCCATGATGGGGTCGTTGAACGCGTCAAACACGCGGGCGGCGAGCAGGATCGTGCCCATGGCGATGGCGCTGACGCCCATGATGTCCTGGAAATAGTAGAGGACATAGCTTGCCGAAAGCATATAGACCATGTCCTTGCCCACGGCGCCGAGGGCATAGGAAAATTTTGCCTTGCCGGTCAGTCTCTGTTTCTGTTCCATGATGTTACTCCTTCTCCTTCAATCCCATCGCCAGCTTGACCACGTTGTACGCGCCGTCGTAAACGCCGATGGTCTTGTTCACCAGAATCGCGCGAATCATCTCCGCGTAGAGCGTTTCCTCGTCCAGCAGCAGGTCGAGCATTTGCAGCGTGTGCGGAATATCCTCGCACTCCAGCGTGCCGTCGCCGAGCTCGGCGGAGTGGATCGCACCCCACTTCTCATGCCCGCCGATGCGCTTTAAGAAGAGCTTCGGCACCGGGTAGAACGCCAGCTCGCTGGGCTTGGTCGCCAGCACGTCGCACGAGCGCATCAGGAGGTTGGTGCAGTACACCGCCTCGAAGATGTTCTGGTGGTAGAACGCGTGCACGCCCGTCACCTCGCCCTCGAGCGCGTCGTCCGCGAAGCGCAGCGTCTCGGGCCAGTTGTCGAAGTGCTCAACGGAGAGTTCCTTGAGGCCGTCCACCCGCTTGATGAGTTGATCCCACACCTTGCGGTAGTCGCCCACGTTGACGTAGAGCGCCGCGCGGCCCGCGCGGACGGCGGGGAGCAGATGCTCGATCACCGCGGCGAACAGCTCGCGCTGCGCGCCCGCGCCGCCGATCGTCAGCAGGAAGCGCATGGGCTTGCCGTCCTTCTTGCGGTTCATGCGCGCTGCGCAGTCGCGCTCCAGATTCGCCACCAGCTCATGGTCGATGTAGTGGCCGGTGTAAACGAGGCTGTCAGCGGGCATGGGCTTGAGCACTTCCTTGCCCTGCATGCCGTTTAAGATGCGGTAGCCCATGTACGCCTGATGGGTCTGCACGGTATGCACGCTGCCCTCGGCAAGGTGCAGCGCCATGGGCCAGTTGTCGGGGATGGCGTTGACCACGTACTTCATGCCCGCGTGGAGCGCCGCCTGCGCGGGCCAGACGTGTGTGCCAATGAGGGGGATCTCCTTGGGAACGTTCGCGAACACGCTCGCCATCAGTTCCGCGTTCTTCTGGTCGGCGGCATTGTAGCTGAGCTTCCGGAAGCCCTCGTAGTTCATCGGCTCCCACACCGCCTTGTTGAACGCCTTGGACTTCTGCGAAATGCGCGAGCCCATGGAATAGAGGTCGTTCTGCGCGCCGATGACCTTGGTGCAGGTGGTCTCGGGATAACTGTTGAGATCCATCCAGTACGGCGTGTAGCCCAGCGCGTGCGCCGCGCTCGCCATGGCGATGGAGATGCGGTAGTGGCCGAAGCCCATGCGGATGTTGCCGACGATGACGCCCTTTTCCGTGTCGAACGCGCCGTCGCCCGTGCCCTCCGCCACGCGGATATCCCGCACGCCCAGCGGCCCATACAGCACGCGGTTGTCGACCAGCTTCGCGGGGTAGTCGGCGGCGGAATCGTCGCCGTACTTTTTGGCGAATTTCGCCTTGGAGGCAAGCGCCTTTTCATAGTCCTTCGCGGATATGGCGTTGCCGAAAATCGATCTGGATCTGTCCTGCATCATGCTTCCCCTCCGATGGTAAATTGTATGATAACCAGCTCCGCACCCTCGAGCGAGAGCGTCAGCGTCGCCTTGCCGGTTTTGCCCGTGGTTTTGACGTACGTTCCGCCGAGGCCGCCGCGCAGCATCGCGGTCTTCGGCCCGATGATCTCGACGGGGCCTTTCGCGCTCAGCGTCACCGGCTCTTGGGCGAAGTGCAGCACGCCGCCGTTCTGATCCACCGCCGCGAGGCGGATCGCCGCCACGTCGTAGGTCGCGCCCTCGACGAGCGCGGTGTGGCTGACGGTCACGCGCAGATGACGCTCCGTCGCCGCCGCGCGGGTCACGGTCTCCACCAGCTCGCCGTTCTTGTAGGCTTCAAAGCGGAACTCCATCGCCTGCGCGCCCCAGTTGCTCACGTACTTGCCGTAGAGCTGATAGGCGTCGTCGAAGCTCATGTGGTACCGCGCCATCAGCAGCCCCGCCTTTGCCATGATCGGCGGCGGCAGGCGGTTCATGCCGAAGCGGGCGGCGTAGTTGAGGATATCCGTCACCAGCCGCGCCTGCTGCGGCGCGAAGTCCTCGCCCTCCGCAATCTGGTCGCCGATGAAATCGTCGATCTCGATGGGCGGGTTCGGCATATTCTGATACGGGCTGTCCGCGTGGGTATAGGTGCGGATGTAGCGCCCGTTTTTGTACATCTTCACCGCGTCGGCGTTGGTGAACGCCAGCACGCGGCCGCGGTTGCTCGCGGGCTGCTCGCCGATGTCAAAGGCCGAGCTGACCTCCAACAGCGGCTCTTCCCGCTGCGCGGCATAGACGCTCGCCGCGAGCTTGGGGTTGCGGTACATATCCAGCACGCCGTGGTAGCAGATGCGGTCGCCGCTGCCGAAGTCGCGGTGGGTGTTGTAGTCGAACATGCACCAGCCGAAGCTGCCCGCGATATCCTCCCGCGCCGCGATGGCGTCGAGCACGTTGGCGTGACGGAGCGCGTGCTCGAGGCGGTGCGCCTCGCTGTCGTAGGTCTTGGTCGGGAACATGTGCCCGTTGTACTCGGTGACGAGGTACGCGCGGTTCATGTCGGACGTGACATCCTTTTTCTCGTTGCAGCCCTTCTCCACGCCGTCGTGAATGAAATCGTTGAAGGTGTAGATGTCCTCCAAAAAGCTGCTCTTTTTGAGGTAGCGCACGCCGCCGGTTGATCGCGTCGGATCGAGCGCGCGCGCCGCGGCGTTGGTGCGCTCATAGAGCGCGTCGTCGTCCTGCGACTCGTTGACGCGCACGCCCCAGAGGATGATGGACGGATGGTTGCGGTACTGGCGCACCATGTCCTCGGTGTTGCGCAGCACCTGCTCCTTCCACGCCTCGTCGCCCAAATGCTGCCAGCCGGGGATCTCGGTGAACACCAACAGCCCCAGTTCGTCGCAGCGGTCGATGAAGTGCTGCGACTGGGGATAGTGCGACGTGCGCACGGCGTTGCAGCCCAGCTCGTTTTTCAGGATCTCCGCGTCGAGGCGCTGCATGGAGCGCGGCATGGCGTAGCCCACATAGGGGTAGCTCTGGTGGCGGTTGAGGCCGCGCAGCTTGACCTTGCGGCCGTTCAAATAAAACCCGTCCGCACGCCACTCTGCCTCGCGGAAGCCAAAGCGCGTCTCCACGCGGTCGAGCAGCGCGTCGCCGTCCCACAGCTCGCTCACAAGCGTATAGAGGTTGGGCGCGTCGATGTCCCAACGCTTCGCGTCGGGGACGTAGAGGGAAAATTCGGTCTCCGCGCCGGTGACCGCCGTGGTCTTGCCGCTGTCCTCCACGCGCTGGCGCAGGGTCAGTCCCTCGCGCACCGCGCCGCCGAGCGTCACCGTGCCGTGCAGCACGCCGCTGGACGTGGGTCGCACGAACACGTCGTCGAGATAGGTCGGCTCCACGACCTCCAGCCACACCTCGCGGTACAGCCCGCCGTAGGTCATGTAGTCGATGACGTAGCCAAACGGCGGGATGTTCTGCGACTCGCGGGAGTCGACCTTGATGGTGAGCTCCGTCTCCCCGCCAAGCTTCAGCGCGTCGGTCAGCTCCACGCGAAACGCCGTGTAGCCGCACCGGTGCTCCCCGACCTTTACGCCGTCGGCAAACACCTCCGCGCTGTGCCCCGCCGCGCCGACGCAGAGGAACACGCGCTTGCCCGCCCATTCCTCGGGCGCGGCGATGCGCCTGCGGTAGCCGCAGACCATCTGATACGCACTCTCATCAAAATAATCGTAGGGCGTCTCGCGGCAGGTGTGGGGCAGCGAGACGGTGACGGGATCGCTGAAGTCCCCAAAGTGTTCGGTGAACTCCCAATCGCGGTTGAGATCGATGTGCTGTCGCATGGCCGCCTCCCGATTCTTTCGCAGTTTGGTCATCGTATCACAAAAAGCAGGAGAGCGCAACCGCCCTCCTGTGCATTTTATGGATTCTGTCCGTTTTTTATCTCTGTCACCGTCAGCACGCCGTCCGCCGCGTGGAACTTGACCTCGTACCCGCCAAACGCCATGCCGTAGACCCGCGCGGGGTCGTCCTGATACCGCGGGCGCGGATCGTGCGCCAGCACGCCGAGGAGCGCGTCACGCTTCCCCTCGTCCACGCGCGCGAGCAGCTCCGCCGGGCAGTCCACCGCCACGGTCTCCGGCCGCGCGGAGGCAAAGCCGCCCCGGGCGTCGGGGAACGCGTCAGCATAGGGCGCGTAGGGCTTCACGTCGTAGATCGGCGTGCCGTCCATCAGGTCCGCGCCGCGCACGCGCAGCGCCGGGCCGTCGGGCGCGTTCCACTCCACCGCGTCCAGCTCCACGCAGCTAAGCCCCAGCGGATTCGGGCGAAACGGCGAGCGCGTGGCGAACACGCCCATGCGGGCGTTCCCGCCGAGGCGCGGCGGGCGCAC
>CAMJGU010000041.1 GCA_946405325.1 uncultured Clostridia bacterium
CGCCTCGCGTGCCTGCTTCTGCGCCTCGGGCGAGTACTTCTCGGGGTCGATCGTGCCCGTGTAGGTGCCCTTCGACCGTTCGCGGCGCGCTTCGTCAATAGCGCCGCAGCGCTTTTCAAACTCTTCCTTCGACGTGACCAGCGCAAGGCCGCTGAGCATGGCATCGAAGCGCTCTCTGCCGTACTGGTGGTCGCGCACCTTGTTGCCGCGCAGGTCGAGGTATTTCGAGATCTTATCCCTTGCCTCCGCCGGATTGCCCTTGCCGTCGGCAAAATTCTGCATCGCCTGGAGCGCTTCCTTGTACTCCTTGGAGTTGCCGACGAAGAAGCTCTTGAGCTTTCCGGTGAACGATTTTTGGGCGCTTTTTTTCAGCTGATCCACGAGCACTTTCGCTGACTCCCGGCGCTCCTGCATCTCCTGCTCCCGCGCCCCTTGCAGTTCACCGACGCGATTCACCGTATAATCCGGAGTGGGTGGCATTTTCCAGGTCACACCGAAAAAGTCCGCCGTTTTGTTGATCATATCGGCGTGGAACAGCTCCACGAATTCCTTCTTCGAGGCTTGCTGTCCCGCCTCGAATGTGAGCTTATCCATATCAGCCTCAGGCGGCAGCTTATCGTACAGCCACTTATTGCTGTCCGACATCCTTTTCTGCACGGCAGACATCCGGGCGTAGACGGTCGCCGCGTCAAACTGCCAGAGGCACATCTGCAAGTCGGTGTTGTAATAGGCAGGCTGGCCCTCGGGCACCTTATCGTTCTGATGCTCCGCCCGCCAAGCGGGGTCGTTCGCCCTCTCCTGTATGTCCCTGATACGTTGGGTAAGCTGTTCGTTTTTCTGCTGCAACCAGGCGCCGTAGGTACCTTCGGGGAAAACTCCCTTCTTCTGCCGCTGCTCCGGCTGCCTTTGTCCCCGTTCCTGCGTGGTCGTCTCCCGCTTTGCTTGCATAGCGGTGAGATTCTGAAGCATATCCTCCGGGGTGGGTGGTTCTTTCCCGTTCATGCCCAAGCGCTCGATCGTTTGGTCAAGCCTGTCGTAGTCGAACGGCTCCATGTACTCTTTGTCTTCCTTGTGCGCTTCCACCTCGCCATTGATCACACTTCTGACATGCTCTTCCATCCGGTCTGTCATCTTCAGCTGCTGCTGGGCACCCATCATCTTCCTCTGCATGATGGCCAAACTGGCGTAGGCTTCCACCACGCCTTTCTCCGCACCGTATATTTGCCGGGCATTGAGCTCCGGGTTCTTCATTTGCCCGAGATACATCGCGAGCCTTTTGATCTGCTGCTGCATCCAAAAACCATAGGTGCCTTCGGCGTACTGAGTCACTTCGTTCGGCATAATTCGTTCTTCCTTTTCATTGATGTAGATTGTGCCCCGCGCTTCTTTGAAATCGATGTCAGAGGTGTCGGATCAATAATTGCGATTTGATTTTAAAAGGAATTACGATACCGGTTTGTTGAAAGCACTATAACACACGCTATATATCACTTTCAGTACAAATCAGTATCAAAAATATTACAAAACTAAAAATTTTTCATTTTGACCAAATAATGCAAGAAAAAACCAACAAAAATCTGGTCAATTTGCCGGATTCGTGGTCAATACCCCTCGTTCCAGACCGCCCAGGAGTAGCCGTACAGATAAAAACCGCGAAACTCCATCTCCGCCTCGGGTTCGCCGCGCAGATAGCGGTACAGGTCGCAGTCGACCAGCTCCGGACGGATGCGCATGAATCCGCCGCCGATCTCAAAGATCTCGCTGATCCCGTACTCGTGCAGCGTGTCGCGGAGGCTGTTGACGATCACGTTGAAGTAGTTTTGCGCTTTCGCGTCGTACTCCCGATCCTCCCACATTTCCGTAAAGGCAACCTTTCTCGACACCTCGCCGCCTCTGCGGTCGATCAGCAGCGCGAGCAGCTCCTTGGCCTTTGCGCGCTCAAAATGCACCGCCCGGCCGTCCACCGCGACGGAGAACGTGCCGAAGGTATGTACCGAGATGTGGGACACGTCCGTTTCCGCGCGGCTGAGCAGAAGCTGGTTGATCTGCGCTGCCAGCGCCGCCGGATCAAGCGGCTTGATCAGATAGCCGAACGGGTGTACGGCATAGGCTTCGAGCGCGTGCTGCGCGTCCTCCGCCAAGAAGATGATCGCGAGCCGCGCATATTTTTCCCGCAGCTTCGCCGCCAGATCGATCCCGCTCATTTCCTTGAGCTTGACGGCGAGCAGCAGAAGATCGGCGTGATCCATTTCAAGCCACGTCCTTGCCTCCCGTATATCCGTAAAGCCGGTTGCGTAATCGACGTCCGGAAGCTCCCTGCATACGGAGAGCACCTGGTTCAAAGCACTCTCGTCGCTCTCCACGCAGACTACCCGCATACCTACCCCCCCGTCTTTCTTGCCATGCACATACTGCGCCGATTTTCATTCATTATACAATATAGCATACTTCCACTAAATGAAAAGTAAAATTTGCAAAAAAGCTCAAAAAAAGCGAAATTCCCCGAAACCTTGCGGTTTCAGGGGATTTTTCGTTATAATCGCTCATACGTCCCGATCACAAACTCGATCTCGGTTTCCAGCCGCTCCACGCCGCGCAGCTTTTCCCTGTCCCGCTCGCCGGTGTGGAAATAGTACGGCGTCATGCGAAACACCGCCTCGATGTCCTCCGGCGTTTCGAGCGTGATACGGCCGCTCACCTTCCGCACGGACACGCGGCGCAGCGCCGCCGTCTCCGGCAGCTGCTCGTCGTTGAGGTAGGGTTCGTCGTACAGCAGCTCCTTGAGCCCGAACAGATGCCGCGCGCCGGGCACCACGGTAAAAAGCCGCCCGCCGGGGCGCAGCACGCGGGAGAACTCCCCCTCGTGGAACGGCGCGAACAGGTGCACCGCCGTGTCCACGCTGCCCGACGCCACGGGGATCGCGGCGAGGTTCGCCACGAAGTACATTGCGCCGCCGCGCTTCGCCGCGAGGCGTACCATTTCCCGGGAGAGGTCGAAGCCGTAGGCCTCGATCCCGTCCAGCCGCCCCAGCGCGGCGGTGTAGTACCCCTCCCCGCAGCAGATGTCCAGCAGCGTCCCCTGCCGCTCGCGCACGATCTCCGTCAGCGCGTCGCGCAGCGGCGCGTAATAGCCGCGGTTGAGAAACTCCTGCCGACTGCGGGCGGACGCCTTGTCGTCACCCAAGCGATCCCCGCTCCTGGAGGTTCGGAGCAGGTTGACATAACCCTCCTTCGCTCGGTCGAAGGAATGCCCCTTGCCGCAGGCGAAGGTCCTGTCCCCCGCGTGCAGCGCGCCGCCGCAAACGGGGCAGATGAGAATGTTGTGTTTGATTTCCATGTGCCGCTCCCAATTTTTTTCCCATCATACCCTTTGGGGCGGAAAAACGCAAGCGTCGGCACTTGAAAAAACACCGCCGCGCCGTTATCATAGGAAGCGGGAGGCGTTGCTTATGGAAGCCTATCAACTGACCGAGGAAGAATATCAGCAGGTGCTTGCCCTGCGGCACGACCTGCATCAGCACCCGGAGCTGTCCGGGCAGGAGGTGCGCACCACCGCGAAGCTGCGGGAATTTTTCGCGGCGCTGCCGGCGTTCCGCGTCCTGCCGCCGATCACCGAGACTGGTCTGGTCGCACAGATCACGGGCGACGGCGCGCTGCCGGAGATCATGCTCCGCGCGGACATTGACGCGCTGCCCCAGCACGAGGAGGTCGAGTGCCCGTGGAAGTCGCAGGTCGACGGCGTGATGCACGCCTGCGGACACGACCTGCACACCGCGGCGCTCGCGGGCGCGGCGCTGCTGCTCGCGCGCGCCAAGATGGACGGCAAGCTGCGCGGTACCGTCGATCTGGTGTTCCAGCCCTCCGAGGAGACCACCAACGGCGCCAAGCGCCTCATCGACGCGGGGCTGTTCGAGCATATCCATCCCGCGTACTGCTTCGGCATCCACAACTGGCCGTCCGTCCCCACGGGCAGCGTCGTGTGCCGCGTGGGCGCGATCATGTCCGCGAAGAAGAACTTTGCCGTCCGCGTCCACGGCTTCGGCGGGCACGGCTCGATGCCGCAGCTCAACATCGATCCCATCGTCTGCGCCGCCGCCATGGTGCAGTCGCTCCAGACCGTCGTGAGCCGCAACATGGACCCGCGGGACGCGGTGGTGCTGACCGTCAGCGCCATTGAGGGCGGCAGCGAGGCCAATCTGGTGGTGGAGGACGCCACGCTGCACGTGACCGTCCGTGCGCTCTCCGAGCAGGCAATGGCGCGCGCGACCGAGCGCATCGAGAGCATCGTCGCCAACACCGCCGCGGCGTACGAGTGCCGCAGCGAGATCGTCTGGCAGGAGGACATCCCCGCCGTGTGGAACTCCGCGGAGATGACCGCCCGTGCGGAGCAATGTGTCAAGGCGGTCGGCTTGACACTCTCTGACGCGCCGCCCTCCATGGCGAGCGAGGATTTTTCGCTCTACCGCGCCTTCGCGCCGTCGTTCTTCTACTGGGTCGGCAGCACCGCCCCCGGCGCGCCGGTGGAGGAGCTGCACCGCCCGCGCTTCCACGCGGACGACGGGGCGCTGCGCGGCGCGGCGGCGCTCTACGCCGCCTCCGCGCTCGAAAACGGTTTGGAATAATTCAACATCATATTACAGGAGGTATGCGCTATGGACAAGCCCACCGAGTACACCCTGACCTGGACGGTCACGGACGACATGACGGCGAAACGCATCGGCTCCGCCGGGTCGAAGATCCTCTCCACCCCCAACATGGTTGCGCTGATGGAGGCCGCGTCGCTGGAGTTGGCGAAGGCGTACCTTGGCGAGGGTATGACCACCGTCGGCGCGGAGATCCACTGCCGCCACCTGGCGCCCACGCCGGTGGGGATGAACGTGAGCGCCACCACACGCCTGCGGAGCATTGAGCGGCGCAAGATGTGGTTCGACATCGAGGTGAACGACGAAAAGGGCAAGTGCGGCGAAGGCTCGCATCTGCGCATCATGGTCACGCCCAAGGGCATCAGCGATAAGGCGGAACAGAAGGAATAAAGGAAACCGCTCCCATCCGGGAGCGGTTTTTCTTTCAGGCGTCCAGTCTCGTCTGCCGCCAGTATTCCCTCATGCGGAAGCTTCTCTGCTCCGTGGTCTCCGTGCCGAACCACGCGGGCGGTGTGAACGCGTTCGCCGCCTCGATGCTCGGGAACTCGATCTCGGCGTAGGTGAAGCCGGTGTCACGCTCGGGGTCGACGACGGAAAACTCCAGCTCGCGGCCCTCGTAATCATACGTCCGGTGATCCTTGACCACAGGCGCGCGGCCGTCCGTCATGCGCAGCAGCGCCTCGTACTCCTCCGCCGATAAATCCTTGATGATCTCGTCCCGCACCAGCGTCCCGTCGGACTTGATCGTGAGGTCATAGCGATTCGGCGCACCATGCATCAGATCCTCATACTTGCGGATGCGCACCTCCGGCGTCAGCGAAAGATAGCTCTGCGACATGCGGGTGTGGGTCAGCGCCGGCAGCTCCGGCGCATGGGGCATGTGCCACTTGCGTTCGATCTCCATCCAGTTCTCCTTTCAGTATCCCTTGGTGCGGAAGCTGCGCTCGTCCTCCACGAGCGGGATCGTGCGGATCTCTATGTCGTCGATGATAATGAAGCGCTGGGTGCGCAGGCCGCGCAGCAGCTCCGCGATCGCGTCCTCGTCGCCCTGCACCTCCATCTCCACGCGGCCGTCCCAGAGGTTTTCCACCCAGCCGGTCAGTCCCAACGGGCGGGCGAGATAGATGGCGCTGTAGCGAAAGCCGACGCCCTGCACGCGCCCGGAAAAGTAGATATGTTTCCTGACTTTCATGTGCGGATCGCCTCCCACGCCTGTGCGAGATCGGGAAAAATGCCCCAGCAGCGCTGCCGCGCCGCGTCGTCCGGCGGCACGAGGTCGGGGATCATCACCACGCGGCAGAGCGCCCGCGCGCCCGCCTCCGTGCCGCTGAGGCTGTCCTCGAACACCCAGCACTCCTCCGGCGGCACGCCGAGGCGCTCCGCCGCCAGCAGGAAAATATCGGGCGCGGGCTTGCCGTTCGCCACCTCGCGCCCCGAGGTGAGCGCGTCGAAGAATGCCTCCACGCCGTTCATGCGGAGATTTTTGCGGATCATGTCCATCGGGCTGCTGCTCGCCACCGCGATGCGATAGCCCGCGCCGCGCAGCCCCTCCAATATCACGCGCACGCCCGGCTTGAGCGGCACGCCGTCCTCCTCCAGCGCGTGCACCCGCGCCGAGCACTCCCGCAATACGGCGCCCGGGTCGTCGGTGTGAAAGTGTCGCGCGAGCACCGCCCGGGCGCGGTCGCCGCCGGTGCCGCAGATCTCGCCCGGAAAGCTCGCCGACAGCGTGAGCCCCCGCTCCGCGGCGATGGCGCGAAATTCCTGCTGCCAGAGCCGTTCCGAGTCGATCAGCAGCCCGTCCATATCAAAAATTGCCCCTCGCATGATACGCTCCTGAAATCGTTTTTTCCGATTATAGCGAAGATAGGCGAATTTCTCAAGAGCGAGAATGACCGATGATAAATCTTAATCGATCATATTATATTTCTTAATTTTACAAAAACAGACAATTCATGTAAAATTGTATTAATTTTTTTGCGAAACATCGCGAAGCAAGGGAGAGATCGATCACCATGGAAAACAATCGCGCGCAATGGAGCAGCAAGCTTGGCTTCATCCTTGCTGCCGCCGGCTCCGCCGTGGGCCTCGGCAATATCTGGAAGTTCCCCGGCAAGGCCTTTGAGGGCGGCGGCGGAGCGTTCCTGCTCATGTACCTGCTGATCGTGCCGCTCATCGGCATGCCGGCGATGCTCTCGGAGCTGTCCGTGGGCCGCGCCAGTCAGGCGAACGTCGTCGACTCCTTCCGCAAGCTCGGCCACAAGGGCTACACCTGGGTCGGCTGGATGGGCTGGGCGGTCGCGTTCATCATCACCTGCTACTATTCCCACGTCGGCGGCTGGGTGCTGCGCTACGTTGCGAGCTACGCCACCGAGGCGCACAAGGTCTACGGCGACCCGCTGGGCTACTTCTACGGTATGCTTGGCTATGACGCCGCGGCGGAGACCACGTTCTTCCCGCTGACGGTTATCATCTTCGCCTTTATCTTCATGGCGATATGCGCCGTGGTCATCATCAAGGGCGTGGAGGGCGGCATCGAGAAGTTCAACAAGGTCGGCATGCCGGCGCTGTTCCTCATTCTGATCGTCCTCTTTGTCCGCGCGGCGAC
>CAMJGU010000042.1 GCA_946405325.1 uncultured Clostridia bacterium
GACGCCTCCGCCGCCGAGAGCGCGGAGGACTTACGCGCCATGGCGGGGGCGATGACCGCGATGCTGCGGCTGACGGCGGAGTTCTCCCGCGCCTACGCCGCGGAGAAGCGCCGCCGCAACGCCGCCGACTTTTCGGATCAGGAGCATCTGGCGATCCGGCTGCTGGTGGACGACGACGGCGCGCCCACGGAGCTGGCGAAGAGCGTCCGCGCGCGCTACCGCGAGATCATGGTGGACGAGTATCAGGACGCCAACGAGGTGCAGAACTGCATCTTTGAGGCGGTGTCCCGCGACGGGACGAACCTCTTTACGGTCGGCGACGTCAAGCAGAGCATCTACCGCTTCCGCCTCGCCGATCCGACGATCTTCTTAGACCACTACAACACCTATCCCAACGCCGCGGAGGCGGGGGAGGGCGAGCGGGCGAAGCTGATCCTCTCGCGCAACTTCCGCTCCCGCGCGGAGGTGCTGGACGCGGCGAACTTCGTGTTTGCGAACATCCTCTCCGAGGAGATGGGCGAGCTGAACTACGGCGCGGACGAGATGCTCTACGCCGGGGCGGCGTATCCGCCGCACGAAAACGCCGCGGCGGAGTTCCATCTGCTCGATCTGCCGCGCCATACCGGCGACGGCGAGACGCTCCGCGCCAGCGACGCCGAGGCGGACTTCGTGGCGGAGTACATACGAGGGCTGATCGACGGCGGCTTTGCCGTCACGGACAGCGAGACCCATGAGCCGCGGAGCGTGCGCGAAGAGGACATCGTGATCCTCATGCGCTCGCCGCGGGCACGACTCGCGGGCTATCGCCGCGCGATGGCGGCGCGGGGGCTGCGGCTCTCCGCAGAGTCCGGAGAGGACGTATTCGCGAGCGTCGAGGTCGCGTCGGTGTTCGCGCTGCTGCAAATTCTGGATAATCCGCGTCAGGACGTGCCGCTGATCGCGGCGCTGCGCTCGCCGCTGTTCGGCTTCACCGCCGACGATCTCGCGCTGCTGCGCGCGACGGACCGCGCGGGCGACTTCTACGACGCGCTGACGGCAAGCGAGGACGAGGGCGCGCAGCGCTTCCTTGCGACGCTCCGCAGCCTGCGCGAGGCTGCCCAAACCATGAGCGTGGGGCGGCTCATCGCGCATATCTACGATACCTGCAACGTGCTCGGCGTTTTCGGCGCGATGAGCGACGGCGCGGCGCGGCGGGAGAACCTGCTCGCCTTCGCGGCGCTCGCGGAGAAGTTCGAGGAATCCGGCTATCGGGGGCTGTTTGCCTTTGTGAGCCACGTCCGCGAGCTGCGGGATGGCGGCTACGGCGCGCCGAAGGCGGCGCAGAGCGCCGACGGCGTGCGCATCATGAGCATCCACAGCTCCAAGGGTCTCGAGTTCCCGGTGGTGATCCTCGCGGATCTCGCCAAGGACTTCAACAACATGGACTTCACCGGATCGGTGCTGGTGCACCCGAAGCACGGCCTCGGCCCGGAGCGGGTGGACATGGCGCGCCGCATCCGCTACCCGACCGCGGCGCGGCGGGCGATCGAGCGGGTGCTCCGCCGCGAGACCAAGGCGGAGGAGCTGCGGCTTCTGTATGTCGCCATGACCCGCGCCAAGGAAAAGCTCGTCATGGTTCATTCCCAGTCGGGCGCGGCGAAGCGCATGGGCGACCTGCTCTCCGTCGCGTCGTGTCCGGTGCTGCCGGAGGCGGTGGACGAGGGCAAGTGTCTGGGTGACTGGGTGATGCTGCCGCTGCTGTGCCGTCCGGAGGCCGCGCCGCTGCGCGATCTCGCGGGCTTTGACGCCCCGCAAATGGTGACAACGGACGATACGCCGTGGAAGGTCTATGTCCATGGCGCGACCGCCGCCGCGGAGGACGCGGAGGCGGAGACCGCTCCCGCGACGGTTGCGCCGGAGCTGCCCATCGACGCCGCGGCGCTCCAATGGCGCTATCCGCACGCGGCGGCGACGGAGCTTTCCGCGAAGCTCACTGCCACCCAGCTCAAGGGCCGCGAGTCCGACGCGGAGATCGCGGAGCACGCAAAGCTGCCGCCGCGGCTGCGGAGCCTCGTGCGCCCGCGGTTTTTGAGCGAGGGCGTGACGCTCACCGGCGCGGAGCGCGGCACCGCGATCCATCTGGTGATGGAGCATCTGGACTTTGCCTGCGACGGCACGAAGGAAGCCGTCCGCGCTCAGATCGACGCGCTGCGGGTGCGGAGACTGCTGACACCGGAGCAGGCGGAGGCGGCGGACGCGTGGGTGATCGCACGGTTCCTGCGCAGCGACATCGCCGCGCGCATCCGTCGGAGCGAGCGCGTCGAGCGGGAGTACCGCTTCTCGCTGCTCACCGCCGCGAACGCCTACGACGAGCGCATCGACCCGGCCGATCAGGTGCTTTTGCAGGGCGTGGTGGACTGCTTTTTTGAAGAAGACGGCGCGCTGGTGGTGCTGGACTTCAAGACCGACCATATTACCAAAGAGCAGACCGCGGGGCGCGCGGCGTACTACGCGCCGCAGCTCAACGCCTACGCCGCGGCGCTGGAGCGCATCCTGGGTCTGCCGGTCCGTGAGAAGCTGCTGTACTTCTTCCAGACCGACGAGTGCGTGCGCGTGGGAGAGGAGGAAGCATGACGATTTTACCCGGGCAGCGCCACGGCACCGTGGCGGCGCCCGCCTCCAAATCCCACGCCCAGCGGCTGCTGCTCGCCGCCGCGCTGGGAAGCGCTCCGGTGACGCTCCGCTGCCGGGATATTTCCCGCGATATTGCCGCCATGATCGAGTGCCTGCGGGCGCTGGGCGCGGAGATCGCGATCGACGGCGACGCGCTCCGCGTGACGCCCATCGAACAAGTGCCGCGCGGTACGGTCGATTTGCCCTGCGGCGAGAGCGGCGCAACGCTGCGGTTTCTCCTGCCGGTCGTGGGCGCGTTGGGCGTACCGGCGGTGTTCCATCCGGAGGGACGGCCGCGCCCGATTGCGCCGCTGATCGACGTTTTGACCGTCCACGGCATGGAGATCAGGGTAGAAAACGGAGCGATATTCTGTAATGGAAAACTCCTTGCGGGAGATTACAAAATCAATGCGGGCGAGTCTTCCCAGTACGTCACGGGGCTGTTGTACGCCTTGCCGCTGCTTTACGGCGACAGCGCGCTGACGCTGACCGGCGAGGTCGTGTCCGCACCGTACCTCACGCTGACGGAGCAGGTGCTCCGCGGGGCAAAGATCCGCTTTGACAAATCGGAAAATCGGTATACAATACCCGGCGGGCAGGTTTACGCCCAGAGCGACACGGTCGTTGAGGGCGACTGGTCCGGCGCGGCGGCGTTTGCGTGCATGGGCGCGCTCAGCCGCGACGGCGTAAGCGTCCGGGGGCTCAACCTGGACTCCTTGCAGGCTGACCGCGCGATCGTGGACACATTGCGGCGCTTCGGCGCGGGCGTGGACACGGCGGGCGACGCCGTCACGGTGCGGCGCGGGTCGCTGCTCGGCGGCAACATCGACGTGTCGCAGACGCCGGACCTTTTGCCGGTGCTCGCCGCCGTCGCCGCCACGGCGGCGGGGGAGACGCGCTTGACCGGCGCGGCGCGCCTGCGGGGCAAGGAGTCCGACCGCCTGCACACCACGGCGGCGATGCTCACAGCCCTCGGCGCGGACGCGGCGGAAACCCCGGACGGCCTTATCATTCGCGGCCGCGGCAGACTGCGCGGCGGCAGCGTGGACGCGGCGAACGACCACCGCATCGCTATGGCGGCGGCGGTGGCGGCAAGCGTCTGCCAAACGGAAGTAATCATCAACGGCGCGGCGTGTGTTGACAAATCATACCCCGCGTTCTGGGAGGATCTTGCATGGCTCTCTATGTGATCGGCGACCTGCATCTGTCGCTGACCGGCGAAAAACCGATGGACGTGTTCGGTGAGAAGTGGGCGAACCACGTCGAGCGCACGCGCGAGGCGTTCTCGCATCTCCATGACGACGACGTGACCGTGCTGGCGGGGGACAGCTCCTGGGGCATGTCGCTTGACGGCGCGCGGGAGGATTTTGCGTTTATCGACGCTCTGCCGGGCAAGAAGATCCTCTTAAAGGGCAACCATGACTACTGGTGGACGACGGCGTCCAAGATGAAGAAGTTCTTCGCGGACAACGGCTTCCATACCTTGGATATCCTGCACAACAACTGCTTTTTCTACGGCGACTATGCCATCTGCGGCACCCGCGGCTGGTTTTATGAGGAGGACGCCGAGGGCACGCACACCGGCAAAATGCTCGCCCGTGAGGCGCTGCGGCTGGAGGCGTCCTTTCAGGCGGCGGAGGGGCGGCCGATCCTCTGCTTTCTCCACTATCCGCCCATCTATCAGGGCTACCAGTGTCCGGAGCTGCTGACGATCATCGACCGCTGGCACGCCGAGCGCTGCTATTACGGCCATCTCCACGGCGTCACGCACAAGCGCGCGTTCGAGGGAAAACGGAGCTTCACGGACTATTCCTTGATTTCCGCGGATTATTTGGGGTTTGTGCCCAAAAAAGTCCTTGACTAAAATTGTATAAGTATGGTAAAATTCCACTTTGCAATGAGCAATTTTCATTTGTTCAAACGGAGGAAAAGAAACAATGACTGTCAAGAATGTTGAAAAGCTGGAGAAGAGCAGAGTTGCGCTCGAGATCGAGGTCGGCGCCGAGGAGTTTGAGGCCGCGGTCGCCAAGGCTTATGCCAAGCAGCGCAGCAAGATCAGCGTCCCCGGCTTCCGCCCCGGCAAGGCGCCCCGCAAGATGATCGAGAAGCTGTACGGCCCCGAGGTCTTCTACAACGATGCGATCGACGCGGCGTTCCCGGAGGCATATGAGAAGGCTGTCGAGAGCGAGAAGCTCGACACCATCGGCTATCCCGAGGTGGAGCTGGTCGGCGACGTGACGAAGGACGGCTTTACCTTCAAGGCGACCGTCGCGGTCTATCCCGACGTGAAGCTCGGCAAGTATAAGGGCATCAGCGCGCCGAAGGAAGAGGTCAAGGTCTCCGCCGACGACGTCAAGCAGCGCCTGAACGAGATGGCGGAGCGCAACGCGCGCCTCGTCTCCGTCGACCGCAAGGCCAAGAAGGGCGACACCGCGGTGATCGACTTCGAGGGCTTCGACAACGGCGTGCCCTTTGCCGGCGGCAAGGGCGAGGGTCACGAGCTGGAGCTCGGCTCCGGCAGCTTCGTGCCTGGCTTTGAGGATCAGGTCATCGGCATGAAGGCCGGCGAGGAGAAGGACATCGACATCACCTTCCCCGAGGATTATCAGAAGGACCTCGCGGGCAAGAAGGTCGTCTTCCACGTCAAGGTCAACGAGGTCAAGTTCAAGGAGCTGCCCAAGCTCGACGACGACTTTGCCAAGGACGTCTCCGAGTTCGACACCCTCGACGAGCTCAAGGCTGACATCAAGAAGCAGATCGAGGCCGACCGCCAGAAGGCGGTGGACGTTGCCTTCGAGAACGCCCTCATTGAGAAGGTCGCCGACACCATCGACTGCGAGATCCCCGAGGTGCTCATCGAGCAGCAGTGCCGCCGCTTCCTCGAGGAGTTCAAGTCCCGCATCATGGCGCAGGGCATCCCCTATGACCAGTACGTCAAGATGACCGGCATGGACGAGAAGAAGTTCATGGAGGAGGGCCGCGAGCCCGCGCTCAAGCAGGTCAAGATGGACCTCGCCATCGCGCAGATCATCGAGGAGGAGAAGCTCGAGGCGACGCCCGAGGAGATCGAGGAGGAGTACAAGAAGCTCTCCGGCTACTACGGCATGGACGTCGAGATGGTCAAGAAGTACCTCGGTGAGAACGAGGTCCGTACACAGGTGCTCAACACCAAGGCGGTCGCGGTCGTCGTGGACAACGCCAAGGCCACCAAGCCCGCCGCGAAGAAGGCCGCCAAGAAGGCGGACGACGCCGAGGAAGCCAAGGAAGAGAAGAAGCCCGCCAAGAAGACCGCGAAGAAGGCGGAGGACGGCGAAGAAAAGCCCGCCAAAAAGCCCGCCGCCAAGAAGACGACCAAGAAGGCTGAATAAGGCAAAACCCGGATATAATACGAAAATAGAGAGAACAACCACAAACGAAGCTTTGTGGTTGTTCGCCTAAATGTTGAATTTTTGAACAGGGTGTGAACAAGCGCCCAAAGGAGGTACCCCTATGGCTTTAGTCCCTTATGTTATTGAGCAGACCAACCGCGGCGAGCGGTCCTACGATATTTTCTCCCGCCTGCTGGAGGATCGCATCATCTTCCTCGGCGAAGAGGTCAACTCCACGACCGCGAGCCTGATCGTCGCGCAGATGCTCTTCCTCGAGGCGAAGGACCCCGACAAGGACATCCAGTTCTACATCAACAGCCCCGGCGGCAGCGTCACCGACGGCTTCGCGATCTATGACACGATGCAGTATATCAAGTGCGACGTGTCCACCATCTGCGTGGGTATGGCGGCGAGCATGGGCGCGTTCCTGCTCTCCGCCGGCACCAAGGGCAAGCGCATCGCGCTGCCCAACTCCGAGATCATGATCCACCAGCCCCTCGGCGGCTTCCAGGGCCAGGCAACGGACATCGAGATCCACGCCAAGCGCATGCTGGAGCTGAAGGAAAAGCTCACCCACATCCTCGCCGACAACTGCGGCAAGGAGTACGACGTGGTTCGCGCCGACTGCGAGCGCGACAACTTTATGACCGCCGAGCAGGCGAAGGAATACGGCCTGATTGACAAGGTCATCTATAAACGGTAAAAAGGCAGGGCAAAACCCATGAGCGAAAGCAACAACAAACGGACCCTGCGCTGCTCGTTCTGCGGCAAGCAGGAGCGGGAGGTGCACCGCATGATCCAGGGCCCCGGCGGGGTCCGCATCTGCGACGAGTGCGTCAACCTCTGCCGCGACATTTTGCAGGACGGCTATGACATGAAGGCGGAGAAGCCCGCCGACATGCAGGAGCTTCCCACGCCGCGGGAGATCCACGACGTGCTGGATCAGTATATCATCGGGCAGGAGGCGGCGAAGGTCGCGCTGTCCGTGTCGGTGTACAACCATTATAAACGCATTTTCTTCGGCGGCGGAGACGACGTGGAGCTGCAAAAGAGCAACATTCTGATGCTCGGCCCCACCGGCTCCGGCAAGACGCTGTTCGCCCAGACGCTCGCGCGCATTCTGAAGGTGCCGTTCGCCATCGCGGACGCGACCACGCTGACCGAGGC
>CAMJGU010000043.1 GCA_946405325.1 uncultured Clostridia bacterium
GGCAGGTCGCGGTAGGAGTGGGGGCGGTTGGCGTAGATGCGCATGTGGTGCGGGCAGTTCATCGGGCGCAGGACGTACATCTCGTCCTCCACCTCCATCGCCGGGAACATATTCTGCTGGTAGTGCTCCCAGTGGCCGGAGGTCTTGTAGAGGTCGACGGTGCCGACGCAGGGCGTCAGGACGTGCTGATAGCCCAGCTTGATCTCCTTGTCGCGGATATAGTTTTCGAGGATGCGCCACACGGTGTAGCCCTTGGGCAGGAACATGGGCATGCCGCGGCCCACCAGCTCGTCGGTCATGAACAGACCCAGCTCGCGGCCCAGCTTGCGGTGGTCGCGCGCCTTCGCCTCTTCGAGCTTGCGGAGATACTCGTCCAGCTGCTCCTTCTTCGGGAACGCGATGCCGTAGATGCGCTGGAGGCTCTTGTTCTTCGCGTCGCCGCGCCAGTAGGACGCGTTGCAGGCGGTCAGCTTGATGGCGTTGCCCTTGATGCGGCCGGTGGAGTCGATGTGCGGGCCGGCGCAGAGGTCGGTGAACTCGCCCTGCTTGTAGAAGCTGATGACGGCGTCCTCCGGCAGGTCGTTGATGAGCTCGACCTTGAACGGCTCTTCCTTCTCCTCCATGAACTTGACGGCTTCCTCGCGGGGCAGCTCAAAGCGCTCGAGCTTGAGCTTTTCCTTGCAGATCTTGCGCATCTCGTCTTCGATCTTGTCCATGATCTCCGGCGTGAAGGCGAACGGCGAATCCATGTCGTAATAGAAGCCGTTGTCGATGCTCGGCCCGATGGCGAGCTTGACCTCGGGATAGAGGCGCTTCACCGCCTGCGCCAGCACATGGGAGCAGGTGTGCCAGTAGGTCTTGCGGTATTCGGGGTTTTCCCAGCTGAATGCAAAGTTTTCTTCTGCCATGGTCGTATCTCCATTTAAGTAAAATTCAACTGCTAAAGAGTATCACCAAGGCACAGGATTGTCAAGTGGGCGTTTCTGGGCGCGCACAGGGAAAAAGCGGCTCAATGAGCCGCTTTTTTCGTTAAAACGTGCGATAACTGGTGTTCTCACCGTCAAAGAGGAAGCCGTCGCGGTCGTGGACGCGGCCGTTCTCCAGCATACGCGCCATGCGGTCGCCCTCGGCGGCGGCACGGCGGACGTCAAGCTCGTCCGAATAATCGACGCCGCGGGTCACGCCGCCGTTGTTCGTCGCGGTGTAGACGCTGCTGTTGGGGCCGCCGACGCCGTAGGCGGCGCTGAGCGCGTCGTCATCGCGGCTCGTCATGCCGTAGCGCGTGGGCTCGCGCCCGCTGTTGATGGCGCCGGTCACGGTGCCGAGGCCGTTGATCGCGGTGTCGGTGTTGACCGTCGCGCCGCTCGACGTGCCGGTGCCCGTCTGGCCGTTGTTGTTGTGCATGGTATCCGTGGCGGTGGTGCCGCCAGCGATGTCGTCCACGCTGGGCATATCGCCGTCCGCGCCGCAGGCTGCGAGCGACAGCGCCAGCAGCGCCGTAACCGCCGTGATCGCAAGGGTTCTTTTCATCGTGAAATTCTCCTTACTGCGTACATTTGCAATACCCATCGCTTAGTATGCGAAAGATCGGAGAATACTTGCGCGCAAAAAAATGGCGGAAACAACAGTTTCCGCCATTTTTTTAAGGATCAATTACTTGGCAGCCTTAGCGGCCTTGAACGCCTCGGTGAGCATCGGGGTGACCTTGAACAGGTCGCCGCAGATGCCGTAGTCCGCGATCTCGAAGATCGGCGCGTTTTCGTTCTTGTTGACCGCGATGATGCACTCGCTTTCGCTCATGCCGGCCTTGTGCTGGATGGAGCCGGAGATGCCCAGCGCGATGTAGACCTTCGGGTGGACGGTCTTGCCGGTCTGACCGACCTGATGATCCGCCGTGAGCCAACCGCTGTCAATGGCGACACGGGAGCCGCCGACGACGCCGCCGAGCACGTCCGCCAGTTCTTCCGCCAGCTTGATGCCGCCCTCAACGTCCTTGCTGATGCCGCGGCCGACGGAGACGATGTAGTCCGCGCCGATCAGGTCGACGAGCTTCTTCGCCGCCTTGACGACCTCGATGACCTCGGTGGCCATGTCGTCGGAGCTGAGCTGGACGTTGTAGTTGGTGATCTTCACCGCGTCGGCCTTCGCCTGATCGAACGGGTTCTTCTTCATGACGCCGGGACGCACCGTCGCCATGGCGGGACGGAAGCGCGGGCAGACGATGGAGGCCATCAGGTTGCCGCCGAACGCCGGACGGGTCATCTTCAGACCGCGGGAGACGTCGTGGGCTTCCATCTTGTCGGTGAGGTTGTTCTTGAGCATGATCGTGCCGAGCTTGTCAATGCGATCCTCGGGCAGCGTGGAGGCGCTGCGCAGGAAGTCCTTGTAAGCGGGCATATCAACGTCGAGGTGCGTGCAGTCGGCGCAGAGGCCGGTGTGCAGACGGGCCGCGCAGCGGGGGCCGAGGTCGCGGCCGATGTTGGTGGCGGCGATCAGGAACGCCTCGGGCTTGAACTCGGAGATGGCGTCGCAGATGACCTTCGCATACGCGTCGGTGGTGTAGGTCTTGAGCAGGGGATGGTCGCAGACGATGACCTCGTCGGCGCCGTAGCCGCCGAGCTCCTTGGCGATGCCCTCGACGTTGTCGCCGAGCAGCAGGCCGACCAGGTTGACGCCGAGCTCGTTGGCGAGCTTGCGGCCCTCGGAGATCAGCTCAAAGCTGGTGGGCATCATCTTGCCCTCGCGCTGCTCGCAGAAGACCCAAACGTTTTTAAATTCAGCAATCTTGGAGCTGTCGAACTCCTTATTGGCAAGTTCAGTCTTGATACGCATGGTTTCGATCCCCTTTCCTTAAATAATGTGTTTCTCGGACAGAATACCGGCGAGCGTCTCGCAGGTCTTCATGTCGTTGCCCTCGAGCATCTTGCCCGGTTCCTTCTGCGGGGGCGTGAAGGAGGTCAGGATGTTGGTCGGGGAGCCGCTGAGGCCGATGGTGGACTTGTCGATCAAGGGGTTGTCCTTGAGGGCGTTGTAGTCCAGAACGGTCATGGGCTTGGAATAGGTCTCGAAAATGCCGGAAACCGACATGTAACGCGGGGTGTTGAGCTCCTTGATGCAGGTGACCATGCAGGGGGTCTGCTCCTTGATCATCATGTAGCCGTCCTCGAGCACGCGCTTGACGGTGATGGTGTTGCCGTCCTTGTGGATCTCGGCGGCGTAGGTGATCTGCGGCAGATGCAGCTTTTCCGCGATCTGCGGGCCGACCTGCGCAGTGTCGCCGTCGATGGCCTGACGGCCGCAGAACACGAGGTCGTCATCATCAATGCCGATGGTGTCGAGGCCTGCGGCAATGATCTGGGAGGTGGCATATGTATCGGAGCCGCCGAACTCGCGGCCGGAGATCAGATAGCTCTCATCGACGCCCATGGCCATGAGCTCGCGGAGCATGCCCTCTGCCGGGGGCGGGCCCATCGTGACGGCGACGACCTTGCAGCCGGTCTCGTCCTTGAGCCTGAGCGCGGCCTCGACGGCGTTCATGTCGTCGGGGTTGATGATGGTCTGCATGAGGGCACGGTTGAGCGTGCCGTCCGGATTGACAGCCAGTCTGCCGGAGGTATCGGGGACCTGCTTGACGCAAACAAGAATCTTCATGATTTATTACCTCCCTCTCTTAGTTCACACCGAGGTACTTGGCGATGACCATGCGCTGGACTTCGCTCGTGCCCTCGTAGATCTCCGTGATCTTCGCGTCGCGCATCATGCGCTCCACGGGATACTCACGGGTGTAGCCGTAACCGCCGAAGAGCTGGACGGCGCGGCGCGTCACGTCGGACGCGGCCTCGGCCGCGAACAGCTTCGCCATGGAGGCGTCCTTGCAGTAATCCTCGTGGTTCTGCTTCTTCATCGCGGCGGCGTAGACCAGATACTGCGCGGCCTTCATGCGGCACGCCATGTCGGCGAGCTGGAACTGGGTGTTCTGGAACTGGCTCAGGCGGCGCTTGAACTGGATGCGCTCCTTGGTGTACTTGATTGCCTCGTCGATGGCGCCTTCACCGAGGCCGAGTGCCTGGGAGGCGATACCGATGCGGCCGCCGTCGAGGGTCTTCATGGCAATCTTGAAGCCCTGACCCTCCTTGCCGAGCAGGTTCTCCTTCGGCACGATGCAGTCCTCAAAGACGAGGTCGGTGGTGGAGGAGCCGCGGATGCCCATCTTCTTCTCATGCTTGCCGCTGGAGAAGCCGGGGAAGCTGCGCTCCACGATGAACGCGGAGATGCCGTGGTTGCCCGCCTTGGGGTCGGTCATCGCGAACACGACGAAGGTGTCGGCCACGGAACCGTTGGTGATGAAGCACTTCGAGCCGTTGAGCACGTAGTGGTCGCCGTCGAGCACCGCGATGGTCTGCTGGCCGGAGGCGTCGGTACCGGCGTTGGGCTCGGTCAGACCGAACGCGCCGATCTTGCGGCCGGACAGGAGGTCGGGGAGATACTTTTTCTTCTGCTCCTCGGTGCCGTTCTCAAAAATCGGCGCGCAGCAGAGGGAGGTGTGAGCGGAGACGATGACCGCGGTGGTGCCGCAGACCTTCGCCAGCTCCTCGACGCACATGGCGTAGGAAAGGACGTCGCCGCCGGCGCCGCCGTATTCCTTCGGGAAGTAAATGCCCATCATGCCGAGCTTGGCCATCTTTTCGACGGTCTCCATGGGGAAGCGCTCTTCCTCATCGATCTCCTCGGCTAAGGGCTTGACTTCGGTCTCCGCGAATTCGCGGTACATCTTTCGAGCCAGCTCATGCTCTTTGGACAGATGGAAATCCATACTCTTTTGCTCCTTCACTGTAAATTTGTGTTTGTCTTTTTTTTAACAAACCGAACTTGTACGCATATAGTATAATCACGCGATTTCGATTAGGCAAGTGGAAGATTTCCCGAACACGGTTTTTTCGTATTTTGTCAAAACATACGGCGTTTTTTTGTGCTTTTCGCCAATTTCGAAGCAAGGGCTGAATGCGCCCAAAAGATGGAAAAATTTTTAAATTATGTCTACCAATTTCTGAAAAGATATGATATACTGCCGTATTGGAAGATTATGTAACCGACTAAATCGAGAAAATGAGGTGCCGTTTATGAAGTGTCCGTATTGCGGTCACAGCGAGAGCAAGGTCGTCGATTCCCGTCCTGCCGAAGAGGGCAGCAGCATCCGCCGCCGCCGCGAGTGCCTGAGCTGCGCTAAGCGCTTCACGACCTACGAGACCGTGGAGAGCCTGCCGATGATCGTCGTCAAGAAGGACGGCAGCCGCCAGAGCTTCGACCGCGAGAAGGTGACGGCCAGCATGATCCGCGCCTGCGAGAAGCGCCGCGTTTCCATCGAGCAGATCGAAAAGATGAGCGAGGAGATCGAGCAGACGCTGCAAAACTCTCTTGAGCGCGAGATCAGCAGCGACTATGTCGGCGAGCTGGTCATGGCGAAGCTGCGTCCCGTGGACGAGGTCGCCTACATCCGCTTTGCCTCCGTGCACCGCCACTTCAAGAACATCGACGACTTCATGCACGAGCTCAACAAGCTGATCGACGAGAAGTGAGCCATACCCTGGACGACGTCCGCCGCGAATATGACCGGCTCGACGCGCTGTGCGGCGTGGACACGACGCAGGTGGCGCTGCGCATTTCCAAGCGGGCGACGAAGCGGCTTGGCAGCTGCAAATATGTCGGCAACGCGGTGGAGAGCGTCACGATCTCCGACTTTGTGCTGGACGCGGCGGACGAGGTGTTTTACGACACCATCCGCCACGAGTACGCCCACGCGCTCATCAAGCTGCGGTTTCCGCGGGAACGGCACGGACATGACGCGCGCTGGAAAGCCGCCTGCCTTGAGGTCGGCTGTGCGCCGGAGCGCTGCTGCGATCCCGCGGTATTGCCCGAACTCCCGCCGCGTCGGCAGGAGACCTACCACTACCGCCTGACCTGCCGGATCTGCGGCGCATCATGGCAGTACAAGCGCATGACCAAGGTGCTGCGCCTTGTCGGACGCGGCGGGTCGCGGTACTGCACCTGTCCCCATTGCAAGGGGCACAGCTTTACGGCGGAGACTCTGTAAATATGGCGAAAGCAGCCCGGCCGGGCTGCTTTTTTGCTTTACAGGATATTGCGCAGCGAGAGCTGCTGCATGTCCGACACCACGCGCAGCTGTACCGACAGCTGCGCCGCCGCGCCGCGGAACTCCGCCATGTCGCGCTCCTGCGCGAAGCTGTCCGCCTCCGCGAACAGCGCGTCCGCTGCCTCCAACTCGTCGTGGGCGGTGACGACGTGCAGCCACGGCTTGCGGGATTCCCAATCCTCCCTTGTTTCCCGCAGCGCCTCCCGCGCCTCGGGCCAATCCTCCCACTCGGCGGCGGTTGTCGCCGCTTCCACGGCCTCGAGCCACGCGGCGGCGTCCGCTTCGATGCGCCGCGCGTTTTCCAGCGACAGTCCCAGCAGCAGCGCCAGCACCGCCGCGGGCACGGCAAAATATTTCGTCATTTGCCCTCCTTTCCGACGCACAGCACCTTGCCGGTGTCGTCGACCGTCAGCAGCAGGATCTCCTGCACATCGTGGAACCCATGGGCGCGGACGGTGCGATCCAGCCATGCCCGATCCAGCCCCTTGTCTTTCAGACCGTTTTTCATCACATGCCCGTCGTTGATGAGCACCACGGGGATGCTGACGTCGTCTTTGACCGCCTTGCCCAACTGTCTCGGCGTGGCGGGCGCGTCGGCGGGATAGAGCAGCACGGAGAGCTGCCCGTTGGTCTCCAGCACCGCGTACTTGACCGTGGTGAGATCGGTGACGCCCTGCGCGCGCAGCTCGTCGATGAGCTCATCGAGGGTGAAGCGGTTGCGCCGCATCGCGGCCTGCTGGATCACACCGTCCTTGATGAGCGTGGTCGGGTTGCCGCACACCAGACGGTGGAACCGGACGCTTTGCATCGAAAAGAACGAGAGCAGCATCGACAGGGACAGCAGTGTGATGATCGGCACGACGCCGTTTAAGAGCGGAATGCCGAAGTCCTGCATCGGTACGGCGGCGAGGTCGGAGATGAGCAGCATCAGCACCAGCTCAATGGGCTCCAGCTCGCCGATCTGGCGCTTGCCCATGGCGCGGATGCCGACCATCA
>CAMJGU010000044.1 GCA_946405325.1 uncultured Clostridia bacterium
CCGTATCAGGTCAGCTTCTGGTCGCGGGAGAGCTATGTCCAGCTCCGCCGCAACGCGTCGTATTACGACAGCCGCGCCGTTGTGCCCGATCTGCTGCGCCTGTACTTTGTCCGCGACACCGCCGAGGCGGAGGCGCTTTATGCGCGCGGCACCGTGGACTGTGCCGTGACGCGGCCCGATCGCGCGGATGCCGCGGTTTATCCGCCGCTGCGGACGGTGGACTGCGTGCTCTACAACCACATGAGCGACGTATTCTCCAACGCGCACATCCGCCGCGCCTTCGACCTGACGCTGGACCGCGCGGCGCTTGCCGCCGCGGCGGGAGCGGGTATGCGGCCCGCCACGGGCTTTGTGCCCGACGGCGTGACCGGCGACGGCGTGCCGTTCCGCGATGAGGTGGACGCGCTCTGCGCCGTGGACGAGGAGAACTACGCCGCCCGCTGCCTGGAGGCGGAGAACGAACTGCGCCTCGGCGGTTATTGGGGCGGCGTCGGGTTTCCGGAGGTCGGCGTGATCTATCCCACCGACAGCGATCTGCGGGGAACGGCACAAGCCGCGGTGGCGGCGTGGAATGAAAAGCTGCATCTCCACGTCAGGGTGGAGGCGCTGGAGCGGGAGGAGTACGACCGCCGCATAGACGAGGGCGAGTATGATATCGCGCTCGGCCGGATCACGGCACCCTACAACGACGCGGCGTGCTATCTGGCGCAGTATGCCGGGACGGACGCCAACAACGCGCTCCACTACGTCAACAAGCCCTATGATCTGCTCATTGGTGTGGCGGAGACCTCCCGCGATCTCGCGGCGCGCACGGCGATCCTGCACGACGCGGAGGCGCTGCTGCTGGAGGATACGGCGCTCTCACCGCTGACCTTCGGTTCCTCGGCCTACCTGTTGCGCGAGACGCTGACCGGCGTGCGCTGCGATGCGCGCGGTGTGCCGCGCTTCACCGCCGTGACACAGGCAGAACCGGAAGAGAATACATAATAAGAAATGCCGCCCGAACGGGCGGCATTTTTGCGGCTTATTACTGTTTTTTGTACTTGCGGCGCTTCGCCTCGTGGCGCATGGCGAGCTCCTTCGTCGGCGCGGCGGCGAGCGCGCGCTCGCGGCGTTCCACGACGTCCTGCGGCTTTGCCTGAATGTCGCCGGAGGCCAAAAGCGCCTCCTTGGTCATCAGCGGGCCGATCAGCTCGTAGATCAGCACGGCAAAGAGCACGATGTTGCGCACCAGCGGGCCGTCCACCGCGCCGAGCTGCTGCGCCGAGACGCACATACCCAGCGCGACGCCAGCCTGCGGCAGCAGCGTGACGCCGAGATGCTTGACGACGTTCGGACTGCACTTGACCGCCTTGGCGGAGAAGTACGCGCCGAAGTACTTGCCGAGCGAGCGGGAGAGGATGTAGATGACGCCGATGAGCACCAGCAGCGGCTGGGAGAAGACCTCGAGCTGCAATTCCGCGCCGCTGATGACGAAGAACACCGCCAGCAGCGGCTGCGACCAGCGGTCCGCGCGGCCCATCAGGTCGTCGGAGAGGGGGGAGAGGTTGCAGAACACCGTGCCGAGCATCATGCACACCAAAAGCGAGGAAAAGCCGATGCGAACGCCGCCGATGTAGAATTCCAGCGACGAAAGCCCCACGGTCATGAACACGAACGCGATGGTCATGGAGGTGCGGTTGGAGTTGGAGTGGAACATGCGCTCCAGCTCCGTGAGGATCAGGCCCGCCGCCGCGCCGAGCAGCAGCGAGCAGACGATCTCGACAAGCGGCTCGACGAGGATCGACACCACGCTGACCGTGCCGGAGAGCATCGCCTTCGCCATGCCGAAGGACACGGCAAAGACGATCAGCCCCACCGCGTCGTCCAGCGCGACGATGGGGAGCAGCAGGCTCGTCAGCTCGCCCTTGGCCTTGTACTGGCGCACGACCATCAGCGTCGCCGCGGGCGCGGTGGCGGTGGCGATGGCGCCGAGGGTGATCGCCGCGGGGGCGGAGAGCAGGTCGGGGCGCGCGGTGTGGAACGCCAGCAGCGTGCAGTCCACCAGCAGGCACGCGGCCAGCGCCTGCACGACGCCGATGATGAGCGCGTGGCGGCCGGTCTTGCGGAGCTGCTCGAGGCGGAACTCATCGCCGATGGAGAACGCGATGAAGCCCATCGCGACCTTGGAGAGCACATTGAGCGTCGCCACGTCGTCATAGGTCGCGAAGCCGAGACCGGGGACGCCGAGGCGCCCGAGGACGAAGGGTCCGATCAGCACGCCCGCGACGAGGAACGCGGTCACGTCAGGCAGGCGCCATTTACCGAAAATTCGCGTCATCATCAGCCCCGCGAACAGGGCGAACGCGACATTGAGCAGTGCGTACATGGAAAAACTTCTTTCTATAGCGTAATGGACGGAGCGTCGCTCCAAATGCGGCATTATAGCCTCTTTGCCGAGAAAAAGCAAGGGATAAAACCAAGATTTTACGCGCCGTTAACGCACCTGACTTGGTCATTGCAAACAGGAACGGAACATGCTACACTGGTGCAAAGACTTTTGGGAGGGCTGACGATGCGCATTGCGATTCCGGTGGACGGGGAAGAACAGGTCGCGGCATTGGAACAATGCGGGGCGATCCGGCTTTTTGAGGACGATCACGGCCGCATCGTGCGCCAGAGCGCCGTGCCGATCGAGGGTGACGTGCTGCGCACGATCGAGCGCGGCGGCGTGGACGTGCTGGTGTGCGGCGAGCTGACGGACGCGGAGCGCCGCGCCCTCGCCGAGGACGGCGTCCTGCTCGCGACGGGGTACGGCGGCAGCGCGAACGCGGCGGTGAAAACGTACCTCGGCACGGCGATCGCCTGCGACCCGAGCAACAACTGCAACTACTGCGGGCATAAGAGCGAATGTGATCTGGAGGGCCACGGGGCATAAAAAGAGAGACGGCGCTGCGCCGTCTCTCTTTTTGTTCGCTTTCTTACTGCCTTCTCAGGTTGCTGGAGGTCGCCTCGGCGCGCTTGGTGCCGGAGGTGGAGGCTGCGGGGGTGCTGGTTTCCGGTGCGGGCTGCGTGGCGGAGAGGTAGTCGGAGTTGATCCAGCCGAAGCGATTGCCCGCCTTCACGAACGACCAGTTGCCGTCGCGGGCCGCGACCTGCACCTTCTCGCCGCGATCCACGGTGGTGATCTTGGTGTAGCTGGTGGCGGGGCCGCCGCGGAGATTCACGCCCGCGGTGGTGTAGTAGGTCTGGTAGCTGTCGAGCAGCTTGGTGGGCTTGACCTGCACCTCGCTGTGACCGGAGAGATCGAGCCAGCTGTTCGCGTCGGGCGCGGTTTCCTGATGCTCCTCCGGCGCCTGCGCGGGCTTGTTCGCGTCTTCGGGGGACACGGACGGCTCGTCCTCGGCGGCGGTCATGCGGTCGCGGGCGGCGGCGAGGTCGTCCTGCAGCTGTGCGACCTCCTGCTCCAGCTGCGTCACCTGGTCGGTGGCGGCCTTGAGCTTTTTATTGGCACTGCCCAGCCGGACGCTCAGCACGATCGAGAGGATCAGCATGATGATCACGGCGGCGAACATGCACATAAACACGATAAAAAGCGGATTGTATTTCTGACTCTTACGGCTGACGCGGCGTCCTTCCATAATATGGCCCTCCTTGCGCTGTTTTTCGACTCTATTCTACAAGATGTGGTAGCATTATGTCAAGTGGCTGATTGGGTTAGACGGGGAAATTTGCAAAATGTTCCGCCGTCGGCTATAATTTCCTGAAAAGGGGAAAGGGGGCGGTCTTGGTGCGTAAACCGACGGCACGCGGCGCGGCGTTTGGGTACGCCTGCGCGCTGGTGACCGTCCTGTGGCTGTTCCTGCCCTACGGCGGCTACGAGCGCCTGCTGGAGGGCAAGTATGCCTGCTTTGCGCTGCTGACGGCAGGATACCTCGCCGCGACGCTCCGCGCCGATCGGCGGGAGCTGCGGCGAGCGGGAGGATGGACAGCCCCGGACGCGGCGGCTGCGGCGTATCTGCTGATCTCGGCGCTCTCGGCGCTGTGCTCGCCCTACGGCGCGCAGACGCTGCTCGGCGGCACGCGGCGGGACGGACTGGTGACGCTGGCGCTCTATGTGTTGATGTTTGCTCTGCTCTCGCGATACCTGCGCCCCGACTGGCGGCTGGTGTATCTCACGGCGCTGTCCGCGACGCTTTGCGACGCGTTGGTGCTGCTCCAGCTGCGCGGTCATAACCCGTTTTGGCTCTACCCGGCGGGGCTGAACTACTACGACGGCGACGCGGCCTACGCGGGCTTCTACGCCGGGCTCTCCGGCAACATCGACTTTACGGCGTTTCTGCTGGCGATCGCGCTCTGCATGCTGACCGCCGCCATGTTCCGGCTGCAATCGTGGGCGCTTGCGCCGACGGTCGCGCTGACGCTGTGGGTGCTGGCTCGCCTCGGCGTCGCGGCGGCATGGGTCGGGATCGCCTGCGCGGCGGTGTGGGGGCTTGCGCTGGTGCTTCCGCGGCGGCGGATGCTGCTGCTGTCCGCGGCGCTGACGGCGGCGGCGCTGGCGTTTTTGCTCTGCTACCGCGGCGGCAGCCAAACGCTTACGGAGGCGTCGCTGCTCCTGCGGGGCGAGGCGGACGGCTCCTTCGGCTCGGGACGGCTCGCGATCTGGCGCGACTGCTGGCATCTGGTGCGCGAGCGCCCGCTGCTCGGCGGCGGGCCGGACACGCTGTGGCTGCGGGGGCTGGAGCCGCTGGCGTGGGTGCAGGGCGGCAGCGTGATCCCGTCGGACATCACGGCGGCGCACAACGAGTACCTCAACATTCTGGTCAATCAGGGCGCGCTCGCGCTCGCGGCATATCTTGCGCTGCTGGCGGCGGCACTGGTGCGATGCTTCCGCCGGGCGGGGGATGTGCGATACGCGCTGTGCGGCGTGGGGCTGCTGTGCTATGCGGCGATGGCGTTTTTCTCCATCTCGACGTGCATCACCGCGCCGTATGTGTGGCTTTTGCTGGCTTTGTGCAATCCGCATGAGAAAAACGAAAAAACGTTGTTGAAAAATGGCTAGAAATACCTTATAATAGAAGAGCTGAAATCTGGGAAAAGGCGAAAGCGTGGTGATAACATGACAATGGATGACATCCGGAAGGTAACGGAACTTGAGGAAAAGGGCCGTGCGGACAAGGCGGATGCGGAGGCTCGTATCCGGCAGGCACTGGCGGAAGCGGAGCGCGAAGGCAGCGCCCGTCTGCTGGAAACCCGTAAGGAGGCCGCCGAGGCAGGCAAGCAGCTCCTCCGGGAAGCGGAGGAACGTGCGGCCGAAGCCGCCGTGGAGATCGCAAAGGACGCCGAGCGCGAGGGCGATCAGCTGCGCGGCAAGGCACGCAGCCGCATGGACGAGGCGGCGAAATTTATCGTCGGAAGGGTCGTGAAGAGCTGAAATGATCGTAAAAATGAAAAAGCTCCACGTCATTGCCATGGCCGCCGAGCGCAAACGGCTGATCGACGGCTTGCTCCACCTCGGCTGTGTGGAGATCACCGAGCCGACGGACAGGCTGGCGGACCCCGAATGGGCGGCGCTGCTGAAGCGGCACGGCTCGGCGCTCACCCAGCGCCGGCTTGAGCTTGCCGAGGTACAGGACGCGCTGGACGCCATCGGACGCTATGGCAAGACGAAGGAAAAAGCGCTTCACCTGCGCCCCGGCGTGACGGAGGAGGCGTTTCTGGACGAGGAGACCGCCCGCGAGGCGGGCGCGGCGAGCCGTGAGATCAACGACACGCTCAAATTCCTCGCCCAATTGAAATCCGATGAAAACCGGATGCTCGCGCTGCGCGCGAGTCTGGAACCGTGGGAGAAGCTGGACGTGCCGCTGGAGCACCACGGCACGACGCACACGGTCAGCCGCTTGGAGGTCTGCCCCGCGGGGGTGGACATGAAGGCGGTGCGTGCGGCGCTGGATGAGGCGGACGCCGCGGCGGAGCTCTATGAGATCAGCGCGGACAAGCAGCAGCGCTACGTCTACCTGCTCTGCCTCCGCTCCGAGGAGGAAAAGACGCAGGAGATCCTGCGCGCCTTCGGCTTCAGCGTGACGGTGTTCGCCATCCCGCACGGCACGGCGGCGGAGAACATCCAGCGTGAGGACGTGCTGATCGCGAAAAACCGCGTGCAGCAAAAGGACGCCATCGAGACGCTGAGCCAGTGCGACGGCGACCGCGACGCGCTGCGGATGTACGCCGACCGGCTGACCACCGAGACGCTGCGGGAGGAGAACATCGAATCCCTGCTCACCGACGGCACGGTGCTGGTCTTTGAGGGCTGGGCGCCGGCGGAGAAGATGGCCGAGGTGTGTACGGTGCTCGATCAGTGCAACTGCGCGTGGGAGGCGGAGGATCCCTCGGAGGAGGATACGCCCAACGTGCCGGTGGCGCTGAAGAACAACTGGTTCTCCCGCCCGCTGAACATGGTGACGGATATGTATTCCCTGCCAAGCTACCGCGGCGTGGACCCCAATCCGCTGATGGCATTCTTCTTTATCCTGTTCTACGGGATCATGATGGCGGATATGGGATACGGCCTCGTGATGATGGCGCTGTCCTACGTGGTCATCAAGAAGTCGCGGCCCAACGGCCCGACGATGCGGAACATGATGCCGCTGATGTTCTATTGCGGCGTCGCCACCTTTGTGATGGGCGCGCTGACAGGCGGCTTCTTCGGCGATTTCATCCCGCAGCTCGTCAAGCTGACCTCCGGCAAGGAGATCACGATGCCGGCGCTCTTCAACCCGCTGGACGACGCGGTGACGGCGCTGATCGGCTCGCTGGTGCTCGGCGTGATCCACATTTTCTTCGGTATGGGCGTGAGCGTCAGCATGAAGGTCAAGCGCGGACAGGCGATGGACGCGCTGTGCAACGAGGGCGCGTGGTATCTGGTGTTTGCCCTCGGCGCGGCGGCGGTGCTGACCAAGAACATGATGTTCGTCTGGGTCATCCTGATTCTGCTCGTCGTTACGCAGAGCTACGGCAAGAAGGGCGTTGTCGGCAAGCTGATGGGCATCTTCGGCTCGCTCTACAGCAACGTCACGGGCTACTTCAGCGACATTCTGTCGTACTCCCGCCTGATGGCGCTGATGCTCGCCGGCGCGGTCATCGCGCAGGTGTTCAACACCATCG
>CAMJGU010000045.1 GCA_946405325.1 uncultured Clostridia bacterium
GGTATTCGCTGCCGCCCTGTTGGGCCGACTGTACGAACAGCCCCGCCGCGTCGTATGCGTCGCAGCCCTTCGGCATCGCAAACGCGCCGTGAGCCTGCCGGTAATCCCGCCGCTCCTTCAGCGCCTTCTGATTCTGCTCATCTTTGAGTTTCTGCTCCTCCTCTTTGCGCCGCTGATCTTCCTTCTCCGCGGCGAGCTGGTCCTCATACTTCTTGATGCTCTTCTCACAGTCCAGTTCCAGAAAATTGGTGACATCACGCATATGGCCGAGGAAGCTCTTGTCCCGCAGGTTCTCGGGCAGTTCTTTCCCGTATTCCGGGTGTTTCTCCATGACCTGGTGCAGCGCGCGGAGATTCGCGCCGCCGTTCTCCCGAAGAAGCTTCGGCAGTTCGTTGAGATCCTCCAACGCGCGGTCCATGGCCTCGTCCGACGTCATGCCGCCGTCCACGCTGCTGATGTGCAGCGTGCGCAGGCTCCGCCCGATCTGCCGCAGCCGGGGGTCTTCCATCGATTCCAGACCGAGGCTCAGATACATCATCTGCGGCCCCGTCATCCGGCGGAAACTGTCCTGAGCGTCCCGCTCGGCAAAATGGTCTCGCTTCCACTTGAAATCATCACGATGCTTGAATGGCATGGTTGTCCGCTCCTTTCTTTTGCAGCCGATCCGCGCGCGGCGGGGCGGCTGACGGAAGGGGTTTCCGTCCTTCTCATATCCGGCGTTTGCGCGCCGGTTCTATATGTTGAAATGTAACACAAACCGCGGAAAAAAGCAAGGCGGTTCACAGCTTCAAGGGGGGGCGGCCATGCATTGCCGTCCCCATAAGACTATTTTTGCGAAGATATTTGAGCCAGTTGCGCTTTGACGAAACAGAGAAAAAGCGAGAGCGCAACGCCCATTGGCATTACGCTCTCGTCTTTGCTGCCTGAAACCGTACCGGATTACCCCTATGGTCACTTCGCGTCCCTGTGGATGTAATCCCGCATGGTTGCGGCGTTTTTTCACAGAATAGTAGTTTCATTCTGTAAGTTTGGTACGGGTAGTGGGACTCGAACCCACACGGTTGCCCACCGGAACCTAAATCCGGCGCGTCTGCCAATTCCGCCATACCCGCAAACGCTTATAGAGTGTACCACACATTCCCGCGGGCGGCAAGATGTATTTTTCGGTTGAAAACGGGGTTGGTCTCCGATATAATGTCATTTGCGACTTTTGCGAAGGGAGGCGAAACCGTGGAGCGCAACACCGTCATCGGCATTCTGGCGCACGTGGACGCGGGCAAGACCACGCTTTCCGAGGCGCTGCTCTACACCGCGGGCGCGCGGCGCACGCTCGGGCGCGTCGACCACGGCGACGCCTTCCTCGACACCGACGCGCTCGAGCGCGAGCGCGGCATCACGATCTTCGGGAAAACGGCGCTGTTTTCCGTAAAGGATACCCACTTTACCCTGCTGGATACGCCAGGGCACGTCGACTTCTCCGCCGAGATGGAACGCGCGCTGTCGGTGCTCGACTGCGCGATCCTCGTCATCAGCGGCACCGACGGCATGCAGAGCCACACGCGCACGCTCCTGCGGCTGCTGGAGCGCTACCGCGTACCGGCGTTTCTGTTCGTCAACAAGCTCGATCTCGCGGGCGCGGATCGCGCGCGGCTGATGGCGGAGCTGTCCGCCGCGCTGCCCGGGTGCGTGGACTTTGCCGCAAGCAATCGCGACGAGAACGCCGCGCTGTGCGACGAGGCGGCGCTGGAACAGTTTTTGGACAAGGACTCGCTCGACGACGCAACGCTCACCGCGCTCATCCGCGCGCGGAAGGTCTTCCCCATCTATTTCGGCTCGGCGCTGAAGCTCGACGGCGTGGAAGGCTTTCTCGACGCGCTGGCGCGGTACGTCCCCTGCGCGGAGGACGGCGGCGCGTTCGGCGCGCGGGTATTCAAGATCAGCCGCGACGCGCAGGGCGCGCGGCTCACATGGCTGCGCGTCACCGGCGGCACGCTGCGGAGCAAGACGCCGCTCGCGTACGAAGCGGACGGCGAGACCGTGGAGGAAAAGATCGACCAGCTGCGGCTGTACTCGGGCGAAAAGTTCACGCCCGCCGAGTCCCTGACGGCGGGCATGGTCGCCGCCGTGACGGGGCTCACCCGCACGCGTCCGGGACAGGCGCTCGGCGCGGCGCAAGAGGCGGAGCAACCCATGCTTGAGCCGGTGCTGACCTATCAGCTGCATCTGCCCGACGGTGTCGACCCCCACGCGGCGCTGCCGCGGCTGCGCGAGCTGGAGGACGAGGACCCGATGCTGCAGATCGTCTGGGACGAGCATCTGCGGGAGATCCACCTGCGGCTCATGGGGCCGATCCAGCTGGAAATATTGCAGCGCGTGATCGCGGAGCGCTTCGGCTGGCAGGTTTCCTTCGGCACGGGCAGCATCGTCTACCGCGAGACCATCGCCGCGCCGGTGCTGGGGCAGGGACACTTCGAGCCGCTGCGGCACTATGCCGAGGTGCAACTGCTCCTGGAGCCGCTGCCGCGCGGCAGCGGCATCCGGTTTGCCTCCGCGGTGCCCACGGACGATCTGGCGCTCAACTGGCAGCGGCTGATCCTCACGCACATTTTCGAGCGGGAGCACCCCGGCGTGCTCACCGGCTCGCCTGTCACGGATATCTGCTTTACACTGGTGGCGGGGCGCGCGCACCTCAAGCACACCGAGGGCGGCGACTTCCGGCAGGCGACCTACCGCGCGATCCGGCAGGGCTTGATGAAAGCGGAGAGCGTGCTGCTGGAGCCGTACTACGACTTCCGCCTCGAACTCCCGCCCGAGAGCGTCGGCCGCGCCATGACCGACATGCAGAGCATGGGCGGCACGGTGGACGCGCCGGAGACGGAGGGCGGCCACACGCTGCTCACGGGCTATGCCCCGGTGGCGGGGCTGCGGGACTACGCGCAGACGCTGGCGGTCTACACCCGCGGCGCGGGGCGGCTGAGCTGCACGCTGCGGGGCTACGAGCCCTGCGGCGACGCGCAGGCGGTGATCGCCGCCGTCGGCTACGACGCGGAGCATGACGTGGAGAATCCGGCGTCGTCGGTGTTCTGCGACCACGGCGGCAGCATCACGGTGCCGTGGAACGAGTCCGGCGCGATGATGCACTGCGTCAGCGCGATTTCGCTGGACAAGCCCGCGGTCGAGGACGCGCCCGCCCCGAAGCGGCGGCGCGAGCCGGGAGCGTTCGAGGACGAGAGCGAATTGCGCTCGATCTTTGAGCGCACCTACGGCAAGGTGGAACGCAAGGCGTTCGAGCCGGCGAAGTCCCCCGCCCGCAAGCCGCTGGACGAGCGCAAGTACAACGTCGAGCTGCACCTCGGCGGCACGGAGTACCTGCTGGTGGACGGCTACAACGTCATCTTCGCGTGGGACGAGCTCAACCGCCTCGCCGCGCAGGACATCGCCGCCGCGCGCGCGGCGCTCACGGGCATTTTGTCCAACTATCAGGGCTATCGCAAGTGCGTGGTGATTTTAGTGTTCGACGCCTACAAGGTCAAGGGCAACCCCGGCTCGGTGGAGACCGTCGACGGCGTGAAGGTCGTCTACACCAAGGAGGCGCAGACCGCCGACGCGTACATCGAGCGTGCAACCTACGAGCTGCGCAAGGAGCGCCGCGTCCGCGTCGCCACGAGCGATAACTTAGAGCAGGTCATCATCCTCGGCCACGGCGCGACGCGCATCTCCGCCGCCGCGTTCCATGCCGAGGTGGAGGAAGTGAACGGTGAGATCGCCGCGCTGGTCGAGCGGTACAACGAGCAAAACCGCCTCAGCAACAAGCTGGGAAACATTGCGAAGATCAAGGAATGAATTGTTCACAATTTATTCCTTGATTTCCTTTTTAATGGTGTATATACTGTGATTTTGTGTGATTCCATTCCCCGAAAGGAGGCTGCGTATGCTCAAAAGACTCGCTCAATGCGTACGCGAATATAAAACCCCCGCCCTGCTGACACTGGTGTTCATCATCGGCGAGGCGATCATCGAGGCGCTGATCCCGTTCACCACCGCCAACCTCGTCAACGAGATCAAGGCGGGCGTGGAGATGCGCGAGGTGCTGCGCCTCGGCGCGATCCTGGTCGTGATGGCGCTGCTGTCGCTCACCTGCGGCGGCATGGCAGGCTTCACATCCGCGCGGGCGGCGACGGGCTTTGCCAAGAACGTGCGCCACGACGTGTTCCACAAGGTGCAGGAGTTCTCGTTCGAGAACATCGACAAGTTCTCCTCCTCGTCGCTCGTCACGCGCATGACGACCGACATCAACAACGTGCAGATGGCGTTCATGATGCTCATTCGCATCGCCGTCCGCTCCCCGCTGATGCTCGTTTTCTCCATCGTCATGGCCTACGTCATGGGCGGCGCGCTCGCGACCAGCTTCGTGGTCATTATCCCCCTGCTGGTGTTCGGGCTTCTGATGATCGCGCGCAAGGCGATGCCCGCGTTCCGCGCGGTGTTCAAGAAATACGACAAGCTCAACGAGTCCATCGAGGAGAACGTCCGCGCCATGCGCGTCGTCAAGGGCTTCGCCCGCGAGGAATATGAAAAGGAGAAATTTGGCGCCGCGTCGGGCGACATCCGCGCCGACTTCACCCGCGCCACGCGTATCGTGGCGCTCAACATGCCGCTGATGCAGCTTTGCATCTACGGCAACATGGTGTTCGTGCTGCTCTTCGGCTCGAAGCTGGTCATCTCCTCCCACGGCTCGCTCATCGAGGTCGGGCAGATCTCCGCGATGCTCACCTACGGCATGCAGATCCTCATGTCGCTGATGATGCTCTCGATGATCTACGTCATGCTGACCATGTCCGCCGAGAGCGCCAAGCGCATCGTCGAGGTGCTTGACGAGGTGCCCGCGCTGCACGATCCCGCCGCTCCCGTGACCGAGGTCGCGGACGGCTCCATCGACTTTGAGAACGTGCGCTTCAAGTACTCCGCCAAGGCGGAGCGCTGCGCGCTCGACGACATCGACCTGCACATCCGCTCCGGCATGACCGTCGGCATCCTCGGCGGCACGGGCGTGGGCAAGTCCACGCTGGTGCAGCTCATCCCCCGGCTCTACGACGCCACGGAGGGCGTCGTCAAGGTCGGCGGCCGGGACGTGCGCGACTACGACCTCGAGACGCTCCGCGACGCGGTGGCGATGGTGCTGCAAAAGAACGAGCTGTTCTCCGGCACCATCGCGGAGAACCTGCGCTGGGGCAATCCCGACGCCACGGACGAGGAGCTGACCGAGGCGTGTAAGCTCGCGCAGGCGGACGACTTCATCCGCTCCTTCCCCGACGGGTATGAAACCAAGATCGAGCAGGGCGGAACGAACGTCTCCGGCGGGCAGAAGCAGCGGCTTTGCATCGCCCGCGCGCTGCTCAAAAAGCCGAAGATCCTCATTCTCGACGACTCCACCAGCGCGGTGGACACCCGCACCGACGCGCTCATCCGGCAGGGCTTTCGCGACTACATCCCCGAGACGACGAAGCTCATCATCGCCCAGCGCGTCGCGTCCGTGGAGGACGCCGACCTCATCCTGGTGATGGACGGCGGCAGGATCGTCGAATCCGGCACGCACGAGACGCTGATGGCGTCGAGCGTCATCTATCGCGAGACCTACGAACAACAGACCAAGAGCACAGCGAATCCGAAAGGCGGTGAGGAATAATGCCGAGAGCAACGCCGAAATACACCGCCGACACCAAGCTCAACAAGCGCGGGCGTCCGGCGTTCAGCTTCACCGCGGTGAAGCGCACCATCGGGCTCGTCACCGAGTTCTATCCCCGCCTGTTCCCCGCCGTGTGCGTGCTGATCCTCTTTTCCTCGGCGGTCAGCGCGATCCCGGCCGTGTTCACGCAGAAGATCATCGCCATCATCGGCGAGTGGACCGCGAGCGGCGACTGGGAAACCGCGCGGGGGCTCATCGTGCGGCAGCTCACGCCGCTGATCGTCCTGTACCTCCTCTCCCTCGCGGCGCTGACGCTGCAGACCCAGGTCGGCGCGATCCTGACGCAGGGCTTCCTCGACAAGCTCCGCCGCCGGCTCTTCGACCGCATGCAGGATCTCCCGATCCGCTACTTCGATACCCACAAGCACGGCGACATCATGAGCCACTACACCAATGACGTGGACACGCTGCGCGAGCTGGTGGACCAGTCCATCCCCGCGCTGCTGCGCTCCGGCTCCATCGTGGTCGTGGTGTTCTGCATCATGCTGTGGTACAGCATTCCGCTGACGCTGATGATCCTCGTCGGCGTGGCGGCGATGATGCTCGTCTCCGGCAAGCTCGGCGGCGGCAGCGCGAAGTTCTTCGTCGCGCAGCAGAAGTCCGTCGCCGCCACCGAGGGCTTCATTCAGGAGATGATGGCGGGCCAGAAGGTCGTCAAGGTCTTCAACCACGAAGCCCGGTCCGCAGAGAGCTTCGATCAGCTCAACGAGGAGCTGTGCGAAAACGCGCGAAAAGCCCACGCCTACGCGAACACCCTCGGCCCCATCATCATGAACATCGGCAACATCCTCTATGTGCTCATCGCCGTGCTCGGCGGCGCGTACCTGCTCGCGGGGCTGCCGAATCCCAGCATCTCCGGCATGGCGCTGGACATCTCGATCCTCGTCGCGTTCCTCAACATGACCAAGCAGTTCACCGGCAACCTCAACCAGCTCACGCAGCAGGTCAACGTGGTCGTCATGGGTATGGCGGGCGCACAGCGCGTCTTTGAGCTGATGGACGAGATGCCCGAGATCGACAATGGCTACGTCACGCTCGTCAACGCGGAGATTTCTCCGGACGGCACCGTGACCGAGGCGGATCACCGCACGGGCCGCTGGGCGTGGAAGCACCCCCACGGCGACGGGACGCTCACCTA
>CAMJGU010000046.1 GCA_946405325.1 uncultured Clostridia bacterium
GGCGTGAACGACCTCGGCCGGAAGCTGGGCGTCGGCGCGCTGGCGAGCTTCCCGCTCTATATCCAGCCGGCGGAGATCGTGAAGATCACGTTTATCCTCCTGCTTGCCAAGCAGATGGTCCATCTGCGGGAGGAGCACGACCTCAAGCGCTTTGTCAATGTGATGCAGCCCGCGGCGCACGCGCTGTTCATGTTCGCGCTCTACTATGTGATTTCCCGCGACGCGGGCAGCGGGTTGGTGTACCTGTTTGTGTTCGTCTGTATGGCGTTTGCCGCGGGCTATGCCGCCATTTGGCTAATCCTTGGCGTCGGCGGCGTCGTGGGCGGGCTGTTCGCGGCGTGGCACCTCAACCTGCTGCGCGGCGACTGGTACAAGCGCATCCAGGTGGTGCTGGATCACGAATACGATCCGCTGGGCAAGGGCTATCAGCAGACGCGCGGGATGCTGGCGCTCGGCTCCGGCGGCATGACGGGGCAAGGACTGTTCCACGGCACCCAGACGCAGTCGCCCTATCGCTCTGCCCTGCCGGAGCGGCAGACGGACTTTATCTTCTGCGTCTGCGGCGAGGAACTGGGCTTCCTCGGCTGTGCGGTCATCATCATTTTGCTGCTGGCGATCGTGATCCGCTGCTTTCTGGTGGCGCGCGAAGCCACGACGCCCATGGAGAGCCTCGTGTGCGTCGGCATGGCGGGGATGCTCATATTCCAGACGGTCATGAACATCGGTATGTGCCTGTTCCTGCTGCCGGTGGTGGGCCTGACGCTGCCGTTTTTCAGCTACGGCGGCACGTCGGTGATGACGCTCTTCGCCGCCATGGGTGTGGTGTCGGGCATCAAAAAGCGGTCGCGGCCGGAATGGCTGATGAATTCTTGAAAAACATTCCATCCGCATAATGCCGATGTTTTCGCGAACAATACAAAACAGGGAATACTCAAAATCCAACCACAAGGAGGAACCTGTTTTGAACGATACACGGCAGAACATGTGGCGGGCGCTGCCCTTTGTGATGGCGATGCTGCTCACCACGCTGATCCCGCTCAACGCCTACGCGCTGTTCGGGAGCAAAAAGACGGCGGAGGAAGCCGCGCCGCAGGGCGCGCCCATCGCGCAGAATCTGGAAATCAAGGTATATCGCGGCGTACCTTACACCGGCACGCTCAAGGCGATCGACAACGAGGGCGAGGCGGTGACCTTCCACCTCGCGACGCTGCCTGCCAAGGGCACGCTGGAGTTCGGCGAGGAGGGCGTATTCGTCTACACGCCGGAGCAGAACAAGGCGGGGAGCGACAGCTTCAACTACACCGCCGTGGACGAGAGCGGCCATGAGAGCGCGCCCGCCACGGTGAAGATCAGAATCGAGCGCGTATCGAGCGGCGTCAACTACGCCGACACCGCGCCGGAGTGCGCGACGGCTGCGGTGGACCTCGCGGAAAAGGGCGTTCTGATCGGCACCAAGGTCGGCGGCGACTGGTTCTTTGAGCCGGAGCGCGTGGTCAGCCGCGGCGAGTTCGTCGCCATGGCGATGGCGGCGACGGGGCTCAAGAGCAGCGACGTGACCGTGACCGGCTTTTGCGACGACGACGCGATCCCGACCTGGGCGAAGGGAAGCGCCGCGGGCGCGCTGTCGGCGGGCATTGTGCGCGGCGTGCGCACGGAAAACGGCATCGCCTACAACGCGCAGGGGGAGATGACCCTCTCCGAGGCCGCGGCGGTGCTGGACCGCATCCTGCGGGTGACGGACGTGGATCTCACGGAGTTTGACGAGACGGAGCCGGTGTGGTACGCGCAGGCGGTGGCAAACCTCTCGTCCGTCAGCATCGCGCCGGTGGGCGGCTACGAAGCCGAAGCGCTCTCCCACACGCTGACGCGCGGCGAGGCGGCGGAGCTGCTGTCGTCCGCGATGGCGCTTGCCGAGGCGCGGGACGCGGATACGAGCCTCTGGGATAAAATTTTCTGAAAAACCGCGAAATACGGACTTGCTTTTTGCGAGGACTCGTGTTATCATACCTGTTGCGTCTGCGGAGGACTGAAAGGTTTTCCCCGATAGCTTTGGATCAGAAAGAGGTGAACACGAGCAATGAAGGAAGGAATCCATCCCAATTATCAGCAGACTACGATTCGCTGCGCCTGCGGTAATGTGATTGAGACAGGTTCCACCAAGCAGGATATCAAGGTGGAAGTGTGCTCAAAGTGTCACCCCTTCTTCACGGGCAAGCAGAAGCTGGTCGATACCGGCGGCCGCGTCGCCAAGTTCAACAAGAAGTTCGGTCTTGCGTAAAAATGTGAAAAACAGATGCATCGGCTCATGCCGATGCATCTGTTTTTCTGTTCGACGCGGTTTGACAAACCGCAGGAAGAACGATATACTAATTCAGTTCAAACCAGTTTTTTCCGTGCGCCAAAAAGAGAGGTTTTCCCGTGCAGCTTTCCGTGATCCGTCAGCCGATTCTGAATGAGGACTTTACGCCGGTGGGCTATGAGCTCTCCTATCCCTATGAAAAGGAGCCGGTGCTTGCCCCGGTCTATTCCAGTCAGGACAGCGTGATCTGCCGTGTTCTGACCAACGCATTTTACGGGCTTGGCAAGGATGTGGTATCCGGCGGCCGGGATATCTATGTGAACCTCACGAACATGCTGCTCAAGGAGGGCTTTCCGGAGCTGTTTCCGCCCGACCAGTTTGTGATGGAGGTGGCGCCGAACCTGTTTCTGGACGACAAGCTGGCAGACTATATCTCGACGCTCTACCGCAGGGGCTATCGTCTGGTGCTCAAGAGCTACACGCCGACCGCGGAGCGCTCGCGGAACAACCAGTACCTCAACCTGTTTGAGACGGTGCGCGTCGACGTGAGCAAATACAACCGCCTCAGGGTCAAGGACTTTCTCAAGCTGCTGCGCAAGTACCGCGTCAAGATCATGGCGGAGAATATCGACACACCGGAGCTGCTGGCATTCGCTCAGGAGGAGAAATTCGATCTCTACCAGGGCAAGGTGCTCGGCGACGCGGCGGAGCTGAAGGGCAGCGTACCCCTGAAGAACGTTGCCTACGGGCGGCTGTTCAACCATTTCCTGACCGGACGCGTCAACCGCGCGGTGTGCGCCCATATCATCACGCAGGATCCCGCGCTGCTGCACATGTTTTTCCGCCGGGCGTTCAATAATATCCACAACCGCAAGGCGCCCGCAGCGGAGCTCAAGCGGGGACTGGATCGCTTTGACGACGATCAGCTGCGCCACTGGTCAGCGGTGCTGCTGCTGGACCAGACCTGCCGGGACGTGTCGGACGGCACGGTGCCGCAAGTGTTCCGGCGGGGTCTCGTCATGGAGCGGCTGGCGTATGAGTCTCAACTGGAGGTCGCGCCGGGCAGGGCGTTCCTGTTCGGCATCGTGAGTGCGCTGGACCGCGTGTTTGATGAGGATATGGAGACCGTCCTTTCCCAACTCACCGTCGGAGATTCCATGCGGGACGCGCTGCTCGGGACGGAGGAAAATGACTTCACGCTGCTGCTCAACGCGGCGCGGACCTTTGAGCGGGATCCCGATTATCCCCGGCTGCCGCAGGCTTTTTCCAGTCTCGGACAGGTTTTCATCAAAAAACTGCTCTGGGAGTGCAACGTCAACACGGAATACATCATCCGGGCCCTGGAATACACGGTGCCCAATGTCTATCAGGGAAATATCCTGCCCAACTCCCAGTGAGCCGAGCGGCGGAGGAATACATCGTATGAATGAAATCACCGAAACCCCGCGCGACAAAGCCATCCTGGTGGGCCTTGCCTCGCCGCGGCTGACCGCCAAGGAGACCGCCGACGAGCAGAGCCTTGAAGAATTGGAAGCCCTCGTCGAGACGGCGGGCGGCGTCAGCGTCGGCGTCGTGCTGCAAACGCTCCCCGCGCCCAATCCGCGCACGTTCATCGGCGAGGGCAAGGTAGAGGAGATCAAGGAGCTGGTCAAGGGGCAGGAGGCCACCATGGTCATCTTTGACAACGACCTTTCACCGTCGCAGATGCGCGTGCTGACCGATGAATTCGGCGTGCAGGTGCTCGATCGCAGCGGCCTCATCCTCGACATCTTCGCCCAGCGCGCCAAAACGAAGGAGGGGCGCTTGCAGGTGGAGCTGGCGCAGTACCAGTACCTGCTGCCGCGATTGATCGGCATGTGGACGCATTTGGAGCGTCAGGCGGGCACCAGCGGCAAAGGCCCCATCGGCTCCAAAGGCCCCGGCGAGACGCAGCTCGAGACCGACCGCCGCCACATCCACCGCAAGATCGACAAGCTCAAAGAGGATTTGGAGGACGTGCGCCGCGTCCGCGGCACTCAGCGCGACCGGCGGCAGAAGAACGAAATCCCCGTCGTCGCCATCGTGGGCTACACCAACGCGGGGAAGTCCACGCTCTTGAATGCGCTGACCGGCTCCGATATCCCCGCCAACAACCGCCTGTTTGACACGCTGGACACGACGACGCGTCTGCTCACTGTCAGCGACACGCTGGACGTGGTCATCTCCGACACCGTCGGCTTTATCCGCAAGCTGCCCCACCAGCTGGTGGAGGCGTTCAAGGCGACGCTCGAAGAACTCGAATATGCCGATCTGCTGCTGCACGTCATCGACATCTCCAATCCCGAGTGGATGGAGCAGGCGCAGATCGTGGACGATCTGATCGCGGAGCTGGGCGCGGAGCAGATCCCCTGCCTTCGCGTCTACAACAAAAGCGACCTGTTCTTCGGCGACATCCGCCCCCGCGGCGAGGCGGCGGTGAACATCAGCGCCAAGACGGGCGAGGGACTCGATGAGCTGCTCGCCGCCATCAATCGCATTCTCGACAAGGGCACGCGCCGCGTGACGCTGCATCTGCCCTACGACAAGGGCGGGCTTTTGGATATGCTCTACCGCGAGGCGAAGGTGGAGAGCGTGGAGTACAGCGAGACCATCGACGTGGTCGCGACGGTCGTGCCGAAGGTATTCGGACAGGTCAAGGACTACGTGGAGGGCTACACCGAGCCGAAAGAGGATTGGGAGACATGAGCGAGGAATACTTTGTCCCCTGCGAAGAGTCCGAGAGCGAGTTCACGGAGAAGCGCTCCCGCTTCATCGGGCGCGTGCAGCGCGTCGAGAGCGAGGCGGAGGCGCGCGCGTACATTGAGAAGATCAAAAAACAGCACTACGACGCCCGCCACAACTGCTGGTGCTACGTCATCCACGACGGCGGGATCGTCCGCTACGGCGACGACGGCGAGCCGCAGGGCACCGCCGGCCAGCCGATGCTGAACGTCTTTCAGCGCGAGGGCGTGGAGAACGTCGTGTGCGTCGTGACGCGCTATTTCGGCGGCGTACTGCTGGGCGCGGGCGGGCTGACGCGGGCGTACAGCAAGAGCGCCAAGGACGCGCTGGACGCCGCCGGCAAGGCGAAGATGACCCTCTGGACGCGCGAGCGTGTGAGTGTGCCGTATCCGCTTTTGGAGCGCCTGACGCGGCTCATCGACGCCCACGGCGGCCTCGCGGAGGGCAGCGAATACGGCGCGGACGTGGCGGTGACGCTGCGATTGCCGCAGGAGAAAGCGGAACCCTTTGCCGCGGCGCTCACCGAATTGTCCGGCGGCGGTATTTCCCCGGAAATCCTCGGCACGGTATTTCTGCCGGGGTCGCGTGAAAATGACTGATTTTGACAAGAACCCGTTAAAAATACCATAAAGCACAAAAAGCGCCCGCTTTCCGCCTTCCGCGGAAGCGCGGCGCTCTTGCATTTTCGTGAGACAAGTGCTATACTTCACCCTCAGTGCGAATTATAACAGGTAAAGGAACTGATATCATTGAGTACCCAAACCGAAAAACAGCAGGCGAGCTTTATGACGAAGCTCGCTACATTTATTGTTGACAAGCGGAATCTGGTGTTTCTCATCATCGGCATTTCGCTGGCGTTCTCCGCCGTTTCCCGCAACTGGGTGGAGGTGGAGAACGACCTCACGGCGTATCTGCCCTCCACCAGTGAAACGCGCAAGGGTCTGGACGTCATGGACGAGCAGTTCACGACCTTCGGCTCGGCAAAGCTGATGATCGCCAACGTCACCTACGACCGGGCGCTGGAGATCGCGGACGAGATCGAGACGTCGGACGGCGTGCAGCGTCTGGAATTTGACGACAGTACCGACCACTACAACAACGTTTCCGCTCTCTACGACATCACGTTCAACTATCCCGAGGACGATGACCGCTGCTTGGACGCGCTGAACGCGATCCTGGACCGCTACGCGGCATATGACACCTACCTCAGCACGTCGCTCGGCAACCAGCTGGCGGAGATCATCCAGTCCGAGGTCAACGTCATCATGGTAATCGTCGCGATCATCGTCGTCTCGGTGCTGACGCTGACCTCCCAGACCTACGCGGAGATCCCCGTGCTGGGGCTCACGTTCGTCAGCGCCATGGTGCTCAATATGGGCACCAACTTCCTGCTGGGAAAGATCTCGTTCGTCTCCAACTCGGTCACGAGTATTTTGCAGCTGGCGCTGTCGCTGGACTACGCGGTGATCCTCTGCAACCGCTTTAAGGAGGAGCACCAGACTCTGCCCGTGCGCGAAGCGGCGATCGCCGCGCTGAGCAAGGGCATCCCGGAGATCGGCGCGAGCAGCCTGACCACCATCGGCGGCCTGATCGCGATGCTGTTTATGCAGTTCCGCCTCGGCCCCGACATGGGCATCTGCCTTATCAAGGCGATCTTCTACGCGCTGTTCTCGGTGTTCGTGTTCATGCCGGGACTGC